>NZ_JAKTNS010000006.1:0-75902 GCF_022760915.1 Thermus thalpophilus
GCCCATCAGGAGAGAGATATACACCCGTCCTCCTGACCTTTGCAAGGCAAGCCCACACATTATTGACAAAGGAAGCCTTCCCGTGCTACTTTAAAGGTCGGCTTGGGCCCGTAGCTCAGTTGGATAGAGCGGCTGACTACGGATCAGCAGGTCAGGGGTTCGAATCCTCTCGGGCCCGCCAAGAAACCCCCGGGGCGCATGCCCTGGGGGTTCGCCTTCGGTGGTGGGCCGTGCAGGATTCGAACCTGCGACCTACCGATTAAAAGTCGGTTGCTCTGCCAGCTGAGCTAACGGCCCCCAAGCCCTAGCGATTATAGCCCCCTAGCGCGGCTTGCGCAAGGCGTCCATGATCCAAAGGCCAAGCCCTTCCTCCCGCACCCGCCCCTTTAGGGCCTCCACATCCAGCTCCCTGGGCTCCACAGCTTCCAGCGCCTCCTTGGGCAGGGGAGCTGCCTCCAAAAAGGCGAAAAAGGAAGGGTCCACCCAAGGGGGCACCCAGGCCCCGCTGCGGCAGAGGAAGACCCGGTGGAAAACCCCTGCCACCTTGCCCCCGGGGTCTAGGGCCCGGGCCAGGGGCACCTGTGGCTCGGGCTCCAGGGAAGGGTTGCGCCAAGGGGGGTAGTAAACGGCAAGCCGCGCCCCGGCGCGGGCGTAAAACACCATCCAGTCATCGCAAGCGGGCTCCTCGCCCAAGAGGCGGTAGCCGGCGTCGTGGTGGGCGTCAAAGAGCACCACCTCCTCCACCCCCTCCCGCACTCTAGGGTGGAAGGCCAGGGCGTTGGAGTCGGCGTAGAAAAGCCGGGCCCCTGAGGTAAAGTTAAAGCGTTCCCAAAAACCTTTCCATCCCTGGGCCTGGGGCAAGGGTAGCCCCCGGAGCAAAAAGGCCAGGGCGCGGGCCTCCCACGCCTCCTGAAGGTAGTAAGGGGTTTCAAAGTGGGCCCAGGCGTAAAGGTGGGCCTCCGGGTGACGAGGGTCCTGCGGTACGGGAAAGAAGTAGTCAAAGTCCACCACCAGAAGCCGCATCCTCTCACTAAATAGTAAAATCCCCCGCCAAGGGCGGGGGAAAGGGTTTCGGTGGCTTCACCAGATGTAGAACAGGACGACAATGAAAAGCCACACCGCGTCCACCAAGTGCCAGTACATGCTGGCGGCCTCGAGGGTACCGTGGTTGTGCAGGGTGATCTTGCCCCGCAAGGCCTGGAGGTAGGCCAGGATTAGGCCGAAGCCACCGATGACCACGTGCAACCCGTGCAGGCCCACGATGGTGAAGAAGGCCCCAGTCCAAAGGTTCTCCTGCCAAGAGGAGTGGTGATGGAACTGGTAGAACTCGTAAGCCTGGAAGAGGAAGAAGAGGACCCCCAGGATGATGGTGATGAGAAGCCCAAAGCGGAAGGGGTTAAAGCGGCCCCGCCTGAGATCGTGGTGGGCGAAGTGCACCGTGAAGGAGGAGCTCACCAGGAAGAAGGTGTTGAGGAGGGCGAGCCAAAGGGCGGGCCGCTCCTCCGGGGGCGTAGCGTGCCCGGAAAGGCGCAGGTAGAGGTAGCCGGCGATGAGGATGGCGAAAAGGCCCACTTCCGAAACGATGAACCAGGCCATCCCCATCCAGGCGTTGGACTTGCCGGAGAGGGTGTGGTGCTCCACGGGGTGGCTGTACTCGTCCTCCAAGGCCCAGCGCACCAGGCCGTAGGCGAAGAGGGCCAGGAAAACCCACATCCAGACGTTGGGCACCGGCAAAGCCGCCACGGAGACGAAGAAGGCGAAGAGGGTGGCGGCGGAGTAGAAGGGCCAGAAGGAGCTATTGGGCAGGTGGATGTGGCTCGGGTCCTCGGGCTTGAGCTCCACCCCCTTCTTGGCCCAGTCGTAAAGGGGCCGCTCGGAGGGGAACTCCGTGGGCAGCTTCACGTCAAAGTTGTGGGCCTTGGGGGGGGAGGCGGTGAACCACTCCAGGGTGTAGCCGCCCCAAGGGTTATCGGGCGCCTTTTCCCCGGAGCGGAGGCTCTTCCACATGGTGTAAATCCATACGAGGCCGCCCAGGCCCAGGATGAAGGCCCCGATGGTGGAGATCAGGTTGAGTTCGGGCCAGCCGGCGATGTCGGCGTTGTAGGTGTAGTAGCGCCGGGGCATGCCCAAGAAGCCCAGGGCGTACTGGGGCATGAAGGTCACGAGGTAGCCCACCAGGAAGAGCCAGAAGTGGAGCTTCCCCAGGCGCTCGTCGTACATGCGGCCCGTCATCTTGGGCCACCAGTAGTAAAGCCCCGCGAAGGCGCCAAAAGCGGACCCCGCCATGAGGACGTTGTGGAAGTGGGCCACCACGAAGTAGGAGTCATGGAAATGGTAGTCCAAGGGGACCATAGAGAGCATGACCCCGGTGATCCCCCCGAGGAGGAAGTTAAAGATGAAGCCTAAGACCCAAAGGAGGGGGGTCTTCATCTGCAGGTGCCCGCCCCACAGGGTTCCCAAAAGGTTGAAAAGCTTCACCCCGGTGGGCACGGCGATGAGGGCGGTGAAGAAGGCGAAGGCGATCTGGAAGATGGTGGACTCCCCCACGGTGAACATGTGGTGGGCCCAGACCATGGTGCCCAGGACCACGATGCCCATCTGGGCCCAGACCATCTGCTTGTAGCCGAAAAGGGGCTTGCGGGCGAAGGTAGACGCCACCTCGGCCAGGATGCCGAGGTAGGGAAGGAGCATCACGTAGACCGTGGGGTGGGAGTAGAACCAGAAGAACTGCTGGAAGAGAACGGGGTCCCCCCCGATGTCCGGGTTGAACCAGGAAAGGCCGATCTTGCGGTCCAGGAGAACCAGCAAGGTGGCCGCGGTGAGCCCCGCCAGGCTGAAGAGGTTGAGGACGCTGGCGGCGAAGACGCTCCAGACGTACATGGGCATCTTCCACATGCTCATCCCCTGGGCCCTGAGGTTGTAGATGGTGGCGATGAAGTTGGCGTTACCTAGGAGGCTGGAGAAGCCCAGGAGCAAAATGGCCGCCATGTAGAAGTTGACCCCGCTTCCCGACTGCACCGAGAAGGGGTAGTAGAAGGTCCACCCCACCGCCGGGGCCCCGCCGGGGAAGAAGAAGCTCATGAGGGCCAGGATGATGGCCCCCAAAAAGGCCCAGTAGCTGAAAGCGTTCACCCGGGGCAGGGCCACGTCCCGCGCCCCCAGCATCAGGGG
The DNA here is from genome assembly GCF_022760915.1 of Thermus thalpophilus. Taxonomy (NCBI): domain Bacteria; kingdom Thermotogati; phylum Deinococcota; class Deinococci; order Thermales; family Thermaceae; genus Thermus; species Thermus thalpophilus. The sequence continues at coordinate 3,172 of NZ_JAKTNS010000006.1, forward strand.
CACCACGAAGTTGCCGAAGCCGGTGAGCCCAGCCTGGATGATGAAGAAGAAGAGCATGGTGGCCCCGTGCAGGGTGAGGACCTGGTTGTACTGCTCCCCGGTGAGCAGGTGGTTGTTGGGCACCGCCAGCTGCGCCCGGATGAGGAGGGAGAAAACCCCCGCCAAGGCGAAGGCGAAGAAGGCGGTGGCGGTGTACATGAGGCCGATCTTCTTGTGGTCCACCGTGGTGAGCAGGTCCCAGAGGACCGCCCACACATTGGTCTTAGGCTTTGCGACAATGGCCATCCTCTAACCTCCCCTAGAACTTGGGCAGGGCCCGGAAGTCAAAGCCCTCCACCTTAAGCCCCTCCAGGTAACGAACAAGGGCGTCCAGGTCTTCCTCAGAAAGCTGGGGGAAGCCCGGCATCTTGGTCCCCGGCTTCATGGAGGCGGGATCCTTGATCCAAGCCTTGAGGTGTTCCGGGGTGTTGTCCACGATCCCCGCCGCCAGGCTTACCCGGTTGCCCACGAAGCCGAGCTCTGGGCCGATGACCGCAGGGGGCATCTTGCCCTGGACGGAGTGGCAGGCCACGCAGTTTTGCTGGAACACCTCCCGCCCCCGGGCATCCGCCACAGGGGGCGTGTAGCCCTTGGCCGCCTCCACGAAGCGGTCAAACTCCTCCTTGGGCACCACCAGGACCCGGAAGAGCATGCGGGCGTGGCTCGGCCCACAAAGCTCGGCGCAGAAGCCGTAGTAGTTGCCCGGCTTTTCCGCTACAAAACGGATCCGAGTCTTTTGTCCCGGAATGGCGTCCTGCTTGCCCACCAGGCCCGGCACCCAGAAGGAGTGGATCACGTCCTTGGAGGTCACCTCTAGCTCCACCGGCACCCCCGCGGGCAGGATGAGCTCGTTGGAGTTGCGGAAGCCCAGCTCGGTGTAGTTGAAGTCCCACCAGAACTGGTAGCCCGTGACCTCCACCTTCATGGCCCCCGGGATGGGTTTGTTCACCTGGATGAGGGCCCGGGCGGTGAGGCCGAAGAGGATCAAGATGATGGCCACGGGGATGAGGGTCCAGATGACCTCGAGGCGGTCGTTCCCGTGGATCTGGGGTGGCTCGCCTTGCTGGCCAGGGCGGGCGCGGAACTTCCAGGCGATGTAGGCCAAAGCGCCCGCCACCACGCCGAAGATGAGGACGGAGAAGACCAAGACCCAGACCAGGAGGTGATTGGTTTCCCGGTTCACCGGGGAAAAGGGATGGGTGATGGCCACCCGGTGGGCCTCCTGGGCCAAGGCCAGACCAAAAAGACTCAGGGCCGAAAACGCTCGTCTCATCCACTCCCTCCCTATAGCACCCGGTCCACCGCCATGGCCACGAACAAGAGGGCCAGGTAGAGCATGGAGTATTTATACAGCGAAACCGCCGTCCTCCGCTCGGGCTGGCGGTAGAGGGCAAGGGCCTTAAGCAACAAAAGGGCGTTCAGGGCCAGGCTGAAGAAGAGGTAGAAAAGCCCGAGCTCGCCCAAAAGAAGGGGCATGACGGAGATCAGGGCGGTGAGGAGGGCGTAGAGGGCGATCTGCATCACCGTGACCCGCTCCCCCAAGACCACGGGCAGCATGGGCACCCCCACCGCCCGGTAGTCGTCCTGGATCATGAGGGCCAAAGCCCAGAAGTGGACGGGAGTCCAGAAGAAGATGAGGGCGAAGAGGTACCAGGCGAAGAGGTTAAGCTCCCCCGTCACCGCCGCCCACCCCACCAAGGGTGGGAAGGCCCCCGCGGCCCCGCCGATGACGATGTTTTGCCAAGTGCGCCGCTTGAGGTACAGGGTGTAAACCAACACGTACCAGATAAGCCCCATCAGGGCCAAGGTGGCGGCGAGGAGGTTGGCGGCCCAGGCCAGGAGGCCGAAGCCCAAAAGGGCGAGGGCAAAGGCGAAAAGGAGGGCATCCCGGCTGGAAATCTTTTGCGTCACCGTGGGCCTTTTAGCGGTGCGCCTCATGCGGGCGTCAATGTCCCGGTCCACCACCATGTTAATGGCGTTGGCCGCCCCCGCCATCAGGTACCCCCCCAAGGCCACCGCTAGGAAAAGCCCGGTCCCCGGCCACCCCTTGGCGGCGATGAGCATGGCGAGGAGGGTGGTGAGGAGAAGGAGGCTGATGACCCGGGGCTTGGTGAGGGCCAAGTAGTCCTTCCAGGTGGCCCCCCCCGTACCCCGGTGCACCCGGGCCTCTTGGCCTTCCCCAAGCTCCACCCGCCGCGCCCCTTGGGCCAGGCTCGAGGCCATGAGGAGCACGAAAAGAAGCCACACGGCGTAGGCCAAGAAGAGGTGGAGGATCTGCATCCAAACCGGGGCCTTGAGCCAGACGTTCACGAGCCCCGCCAGAAGCTGGGCCCCGTAAAGGTAAGCCAGGCCCTGAGCCAGGCGCCTTGTGGCCTCCGAGGGGCGGAGGTGGGCCACCAAGAAGCCGGCGAAGACCACGTAAAGCCCCACGCTCACGGCGATGAGGGGGTGAAGGACCCTAAGGCGCACCAGGAAGTGCTCCCCAGGGGTAAGGGAGCGCTCCAGGGCCTCGAGGGTGTTCCGCACCGGGAAAAGGAGGTCGCCAAGAGCGGTGACCGCCCCGCTCATCCCCAGGAAAAGGAGGGCAAGAAGCCCAAGCAGAAGCGCCCACCCCACCGCCCCCTGCCCCCTCAGGCGCAAGGGAGCGCCCCCGGAAGCCCACCAGGCGGTGAGGGCCAAGGCGGCCAGGAGGAAGTAGGTGTTGGCCAGGTGCACCATCTGCACCACGGCCCGCTCGGCGCTCACGTTGTGGGCAGTCCAGCCGAAGAGGACCAAGGAGGCCCCCACCAGGCTTTCCGTGATCATAAAAAAGAAGGAAAGGGCGGCGCCAAACCGGGCGGGATGCCCCTTGGGCAAAGCGCGGAGGGCCAGGACCAGGAGAAGCAACACGGAAAGGAAGGCCAGGCCCGAGGTGGCCCGGTGGGTGAACTCAATGAGGGTTTCCACCTGGGGGCTTCGGGGGATGATCTCCCCGTTGCAGGTGGGCCAATGGGCGCCGCACCCTGCCCCCGAGCCCGTGGCCCGCACATAAGCCCCCCAAAGGGCCACCAACACGTTCCACACCAAGACTCCCCAGGCGTAGCGGCTAAAGGTCTGGCTCATAGGAAACCCGTCCCCCAGACGGTAGCGCTTACCATTCTGCCAAAGGGCTCCCCTTGGGGGTGAAGTACATTTGTCCCTACCATAGCCGCCACCTAGGAGCCTAATACCCCCGGGCCCTATTTGGCAAGGGCCCGGGGGCCCGGTAAAGTTCTTCAGCCCATCCTGGGACCCGCCCGGCGCACAGCCTCGTCCACCCCATCGGCGTACTTTTGAAAGTTCTCTTGGAAGAGGGCGGCGAGCTTACGGGCCTGGCGGTCGTAGGCCTCCTTGTCCTCCCAGGTGGCGCGGGGGTCCAGAAGGTCCTGGGGCACCCCGGGCACCTCCAAGGGCACCTCAAAGCCAAAGACGGGGTCCTGGCGGTAGGGGACGCCCTCCAGAACCCCCTGGAGCGCCGCCCGCAAGAGGGCCCGGGTCACGGGCAAGGGGAAGCGCCTTCCCACCCCGTAAGGCCCCCCGGTCCAGCCGGTGTTCACCAGGTACACCCGGGGGCCGTGGCGGGCGATCTTTTCCCCCAGCATCCGGGCGTAGACCCCGGGGTGCATGGGGAGGAAGGGGGCCCCGAAGCAGGCGGAAAAGGTGGCCTTGGGCTCGGTGATGCCCCGCTCCGTGCCCGCCACCCGGGCGGTGTAGCCGGAAAGGAAGTAGTACATGGCCTGCTCCGGGGACAAGCGGGCGATGGGGGGAAGCACCCCGTAGGCGTCGGCGGAGAGGAAGAAGATGGCCTTGGGGTGGCCCGCCATCCCCGACTCCACCACGTTCTCCAGGTGGGCGATGGGGTAGGAAGAACGGGTGTTTTCCGTCTTGGAATCGTCGTCCCACTCCACCCGGCGGCTTTCCGGGTTCACCACCACGTTTTCCAAGATGGCTTCAAACTGGTTGGACGCCTTGTAGATCAAAGGCTCGTGCTCGGGGGAAAGGCGGATGACCTTGGCGTAACACCCCCCCTCAAAGTTAAACACGCCCTCCTCGCTCCAGCCGTGCTCGTCGTCCCCGATGAGGGGCCTTTCCGGATCGGTGGAAAGCGTGGTCTTGCCCGTGCCGGAAAGCCCGAAGAAGACCGCCACGTCGCCCCCCTGCCCCACGTTGGCCGAGGCGTGCATGGGGAAAACCCCTTGCTTGGGCATTAGGTAGTTCATCACCGTGAAAATGCTCTTCTTAATCTCCCCGGCGTACTTGGTGCCCACGATGAGCACCAAGCGCCTTTGGAAGCTGATGCCCACGAAGACCTCGCTCCGGGTGCCGTCCCGCTGGGGTTCGGCCAGGAAATAGGGGGCGTGGACCACGGTGAAGCCGGGCTGGAAGCGCTCCGCCTCGTCGTCTTCGGGAAAGCGGCGGGGCAGGATAAACATGTTGCGGGCGAAGAGGGCGTGCCAGGGGCTTTCCGTCACCACCCTGACCCCCAGGCGGTAGCGCCTGTCGGCTCCGGCGTAGAGGTCTTGGACATATAGGTCGCGCTCGGAAAGGTACTGGGCCACCCGCCCCAAAAGGGCCTGGAAGGCCTCCGGGGGGAAGGGCTGGTTCACCTCCCCCCACCAGATCTCCCCCTCCACCTCCGGCTCCCGCACCACGAACTTGTCCTTGGGGCTTCTCCCGGTGTAGGGAGTGGTGTCCACCACCAAGGGGCCCTTATGGGCCAGAATCCCCTCGCCTCGGCTCAAGGTGTGTTCCACCAACACCGGGGAGGCGGTGTTCCAGAAGACTTGTTTTTTGGGTTGAATGCCGATATAGCTCAGGCGGTCCATACGGGCCTCCTCAAGGCCAGGGTATCACAAGGCACATTTCCACGTTTCCACCTCAACCCTCCCCCTCCAAAAAGGCCCGGGTGAGGCGCTTGCCCAGCTCCACCCCCGGCTGGTCAAAGGCGTTCACCCCCCATAGCTCCCCTAAGAAGGCGGTCTGCCACATGAGGTGTTGCAAAAGCCACCCCACGGCGTAGGGGGACACCTGGGACAGGTAAAGGGCGTAGACCCGTTGCCCCGCCTCCGCCAGGGCCTGGTAGGTGGCCTCCGCCTCGGCCTTGAGGAGGCGAAAGAGGGTTTTGCCAAAGAGGTAGCCCGCCTCCGGGAGCTCCGCCGCCGGGGGCAGGGGGAGGTCCTCCTCCGGGCTTTCGGGAATGACCAGGGTGAGGAGCTTGTCTAAGGGCCCCTCCCGGAAAAGCTGCACCTGGGCGTGCTGGTCCTGGGGTCCAAGGGCGGGCAGGGCGGTGGTGCCCACCCGGCGGCCTTCCCGGTCCACCTTGCCCAAGGACTCGTCGTGGAGCTGGACGAACCAGGCGGGAAGGTGCTTGAGACGCTCGGAATACACCATGAAGACGGTCATGGGCAGGTGGCGGTGGAGGTGGTGGAGGAGGGCGGTCTTAAGGGGAAGGCTTTCCTCCAAGGGCGCCAGGGCCTGCTCGTTGGCCTTCCGCGCCCCCATGAGGAGGGCGTCCAGGTCGGCCCCGGCGAAGGCGAGGGGCAAAAGGCCCACGGGGGAGAGGACGGAAAACCGCCCCCCCACCTCCTCGGGGATGGCGAAGGCCGTAAGCCCCTCCCGCTCCGCCAGGGCCCGAAGCGCTCCCCCCTTGGGGTCCGTGGTCACCACCAGGTGCCGCCGCCAGGCTTCCCCCAGGTGCGCCTTAAGCCAGTCCAGGAAGACCAGAAGCCCCGCCAGGGTCTCCGCCGTGGCCCCGGACTTGGAGATGGCGTTCACCAGGGTCTTGGCGGGGTCCAGGGTCTTCAGGAGCTTCCGGATGGGCTCGGGCTCCACGTGGTCCACGTAGTGGAAGCGCACGCCGCTTTGGTTAAAGGCGGCCTCGAGGGCCTTAGGCCCCAGGGCGCTCCCCCCGATCCCCAAGAGGACGAAGTCCTCCACCCAGGGGTTCGCCGCGCGGAAGCGGCGGATCGCCCTTACGGTTTCCGTGTCCTCGGGGAGGTCTATCCAGCCCAGCATGGCCCCCTTCTGGCCCCGCTTGGCCAAAAGGCGCTCCCGGGCCTCTTGGAGGAGGGGGCGGTTCGCCTTGAGGTCCTCGGCGAACCCGGGGAGGAAACGGGTGTCCAGGCGCAGCATGGCCCCATCCTACCCAAAGCCGGGGTAGGCTAAGGGCATGGGCTACGTGCCCCCGCCCACGCCCCAGCACGGCCTCGAGGAGGGCCCCGTCCTCCTCAAGGACGGGCGCGCCGCCCTCCTGCGCCGGGCCACCCCGAAGGATCTTCCCCTCTTCGTGGACTTCCTGAGGCGGCTTTCCCCCGAGTCCTTGCGCATGCGCTTCTTCTCGCCCATCTCCCCGGAAAAGGCGGCGGAGCTCCTCCTTTCCGCCAAGCCCGAGGAGGAGAAGGTGACCCTCATCGTCCTCGCCGGCGACCCCCCCAGGATCGTGGCCACGGGGGAGTACGTGCGGGCCAAGGGGGAAGACACCGCCGAGGTGGCCTTCCTGGTGGACGACGCCTACCAGGGGAAGGGCCTCGGCACCTTGCTTCTGGAGCGCCTGGCCCTCCTCGCCGCCAAGCGGGGGGTGCGGCGCTTCCAGGCCTTCACCCTGGCGGAAAACCGCCAGATGCTCAACGTCTTCATGGAAAGCGGCTTCCAGGTGCGGGCCCACCGGGAGGGGGGAGAGGTGGAGGTGGAGTTTGACATCCTCCTGGAGGAAAGGGCGGCGGAGCGGTTTGAGTGGCGGGAAAAGGTTTCCACCATCGCCAGCCTCCACCCCTTCTTCTTCCCCCGGGGGGTGGCGGTGGTGGGGGCGAGCCGGGACCCGGAAAGCATCGGCTACCGGGTTCTGGAAAACCTCATCTTCGGCCGCTTCCAGGGGCCCGTCTACCCGGTGAACGAGGCCATTGGCCGGGAGGGTGGCACCGTGGGCCCCCTCCTCGCCTACCCCAGCGTGGAGAGCATCCCGGGTCCCGTGGACCTGGCGGTGATCGCCGTGCCCAAGGACCGGGTCCTGGAGGCCTTGGAGGCCTCTGGCCGCCGGGGCATCCGGGGGGCCATCGTCCTCACCACGGGCTTCGCCCCGGAAGAGGCCAAGGCCCTGGCGGATAAGGCCCGCCGCTACGGCATGCGCCTTTTGGGGCCCGGGTCCTTGGGCCTGGTGCACACCCACCCCGAGGTGCGCCTGGCGGCGGCCTTGGCCCCTTTGCCCAAGGCTGGGCCCCTGGCCCTCTCCAGCCAGTCGGGCACCCTGGGCCGGGCGGTGATGGCCTACGCCGAGGGTATGGGTCTCGGCATCGCCTCCTTCGCCTCCTTGGGGGCCAAGGCGGATATCTCCTCCAACGACCTCTTGCAGTTCTGGGAGGAGGACGAGCGCACCCGGGTCATCCTCCTCTACCTGGAAAGCTTCGGCAACCCCAGGCGCTTCTCCCGCCTGGCGCGCAGGATCGGCAAGAAGAAGCCCATCCTGGCCGTCCACCCCTCCCGCGACCCCTTGGTGCGGGCCCTCTTCGCCCAGGCGGGGGTGATCCGGGCCAACGACCTGGAGGAGGCCTTTGACGTGGCCGCCCTCCTCTCCCTGGGGCGCCTGCCCGAAAACGACCGGGTGCGCCTCATCTCCAACGCCTCCGGCCCCTCCAACCTGGCCCTGGAGGCCCTGCGGGAAGGGGGCCTCCAGGTGGAACACGTGGACCTGGGCTCCACCGCCAAGGCCGAGGACTACGCCCGGGCGCTCCAAGAAGCCCGGGAAGGCGATGCCGGAAGCATCTTCCTCCTCTTCGTGCCCATGGGGTACGCCTCCGAGGAGGAGTTCTTGCGGCTCGTGGCGGAGGCGGAAGGGGAGAAGCTCCTCCTCGCCTGCGCCATGGGCTCTGCGGGGGTACGGGCCCGGGTGTTGGGACGGGTAGCCCTCTACCGCTTCCCCGAGTCGGCGGCCATCGCCCTGGCCCGGGCGTGGGCCTACAAGCGCTTTCGGGATGAGCCCCTCTTCTTCCCCGACCTCCCGGACCTCCGCCTGGAGGAGGCGAGGCGGCTTCTGGAGGGGAAGAAGCGCCTAAGCCGCGAGGAGGCGGAGGCCCTCCTCAAGGCCTTTGGCCTCCCCTTGGGGAGGGGTAGCGGGCTTACCCTCCGCCTTAAGGCCGAGCCCCACCCCCTCTTCGGCCCCGTGCTCACCCTCCTCCTTCCCACCCCCCTGGGGGAGCAGGCCCTGGGCCAGCGCCTTTCGCCCCTCACCGCCAAGGATGCCCAGGAGCTTCTGAAGCCCCTCGAGGACCGGGAAGATCCTAGACCCTACGAAGAAATCCTCCTCCGCCTCTCCCGGCTTTTGGAGGAGTTTCCGGAGGTGGAGGAGGTGGTCTTGGAACTGCAGGGCCCTAAGGTGGCCCGGTTTGAGGTGCGCCTTGCGGATCCAAAGCCCCGCTAACCCCAAGGTGAAGGCCCTCGCCGCCCTAAAGGAGCGCAAGGGGCGGGAAAGGACGGGGCTTTTCCTGGTGGAGGGGAGGCGGGAGGTGGAAAGGGCCTTGAGTGCGGGCCTCGCCCTGGAAACCTTAGTCCTGGGACCCAGGGCGCTTCCCGAAGACCGCCTCTTGGCGGGAAGCGCCCCGGTCCTGGAGCTTTCCCAAGAGGCCCTGGAGCGGGTTTCCGCCCGGGAAAACCCCGCCCAGGTCCTGGGGGTCTTCCGCATCCCCCAAAGGCGCCTGCAGGGGGTGCGCCTTCCCCCAAACCCCCTGGTCCTGGCGGTGGTGGGCCTGGAAAAGCCGGGCAACCTGGGGGCCATCCTGCGGGCGGCGGACGGGGCCGGGGCGGACCTCGTTTTGGTGGCGGAAGGGGTGGACCTCTTTAGCCCCCAGGTCATCCGCAACTCCACGGGGGCGGTCTTCGCCCTTCCGGTTTTCCCCGTGGCGGAGAAGGAGGCCTTGGCCTTCCTCAAGGCCCAGGAGCTTCGCCTGGTGGCCGCCACCCCGGAAGGGGAAAAGCTTTACTGGGAGGAGGACTACCAAAAGGGGGTGGCCTTCCTCCTAGGGGCGGAGGACGAGGGCCTGCCCCGGGCCTGGAAGGAGGCGGCCCAGGCCCGGGTGCGCATTCCCATGCGGGGGGTGGCGGACAGCCTAAACGTGAGCGTCTCCGCCGCCCTCCTCCTCTACGAGGCGGTACGCCAAAGGTCCGTGGGGCTTTTGTAAACCTGGATACGTTCCTCTCCCTAAACATTAAGTAAACTTTCTAAAGTCCGCTTCGTGTCCACGACACAATATTACCTCCCAGGGGGGAGGGTTGACAACTTAAGTAGTAGTGTTCTACGTTTAGGGATAAAAGGAGGTGAAGGCAGGTGAGGATTAGGGACTTCTTGGCTTTGGCGAAGCGGAACCCCGGATTGGCAGTAGGGGTATTTGTGAGGCTACCGATGAAATATCGGAGTGTTCTGCTGCTAGCGGTAGTTGTAGGGGGAGGGATGGTTCTAGCTTTCCATGGCCTTTCGCCTAATGGTTGTGCTCTGGATGTGAAGGATTGTCCATACATGCCGATGTAAGGCTATAAGGCTGCCAGGAGAGCCGCCATGGGCCCCATTCTCGCCGCCTTAATCCTCCTTCTCGCCGCGCCTCCCTTTGGGACCTCCCTGGCCCTTGGGGTTGGCCTTCTCCTGTTAGCCCAAAGGTTTTCTCCTACCGGCTTCCTGGGGTGGGCCTTCCTCCCGGGGCTCCTCCAGGCCTTCGGCAAGCCCCTCGCCTCCTGGCTTTCTGAGTGGGCCTGGGTCTCCTTCTTCCTCCTCCTCTATGGGCTTTTCCTCGCCGCCCAGGGCCGTCCTTGGGCAAGCTTCTTCCTCCTACCCCCCGCCCTTTTCTTGGGCCCTGGCGGGCTCTTCCTTCTGGGGGTCTTGCACGGGGTTAGCCTTTTGGAAGGCGCCCGGGCCCAGGCCCAAGCCCGGGGAGAGGCCTTCCAAGCCCCTCCCCATGCCCTGGCCATCCCCTTTCTTCTGGGCCTTTCCCTGGGAGGGCTCGCCTCTTTCACCTTGCCCCACCTTCCCCTCCCCTCCTTGCCCGAGGTGCGCTTCCCTACCCCAAGCGGGGTGCATGGACCCCCGGAGGGAGGGGTGGTCTATGGGGCCCCGGAAGGGGGGCTTCCCCTTTGGACCCTTTGGCTGAACCGCCTCCTCCCCCACGCCCATTCCTTGGCCCTCCTTCTCCTCCTCTTCGCCCTCGTGCCCCTTTTGGGGCGGGGGGAAAGGCTCCCCTACCGGGGGGTCCACCTCCTTCCCCTTCTCCTCGCCCTCCTGGCCGGGGGCCTCTTCCTCCTCTTCCTGGGCACCTTGGGGGGCGGGGAACGTGGCCCCGCCCAAGCCACCTTCTCGGGGTCCTCCCCCCTCTTGGAGCCATCCCCCACCACCTCAATCCCGGGCCCTCGGCGCATGGCGGAGGCGGGCTTGGCCCTGGCCGGGCTTTCCGCCCTCCTCACCCTGGCCCTCCTCCTGGCCCTGGCGCTTTTCCTCTGGCGGGGCCGCTTTCTGGCCGGGGCAAAAGGGAAAGCCACCCCAAGCCCCTGGCGCCCCCGGGCCCTCCGGCGAACCTTACCCCAAGACCGGGTGCGCCGGGCTTACCTCCACGCCCTTAAGGCCCTGGGCCAGGCGGGCCTTCCCCGCCTACCCCCCGAGGGGCCTTTGGAGTACGCAAGGCGGGTCCGTGGGCTTTTCCCTAGGGTGGAAGCCCCCTTGGAGGGCCTCACCCGGCTCTACCTACCCGTGCGCTATGGGGAGGGTCTGGGGGAGGAAAGCGCACAGGAGGCAGAAGCCTACCTGGCGGATATCCTGAGGCTATGCTCCTCCAACGGGTCCAAGAAGCCCTAGCGGACCGGGTCTTCCTCCAGGAGGAGACCCTCAAGCTTTCCCTGGCCACCTTTCTGGCCGGGGGGCACCTCCTATTGGAGGACGTTCCGGGCACGGGCAAGACCACCTTCGCCAAGGCCTTGGCCCGGGTTCTGGGCCTCTCCTTTAGCCGCATCCAGATGACCCCCGACCTCTTGCCCCAGGACCTCACCGGGGTCTACCTGTACCGGGAGGGAAGCCTCCTCTGGGAGAAAGGCCCCCTCTTCGCCCAGGTCCTCCTGGTGGACGAGCTCAACCGGGCCACGCCCCGCACTCAGTCGGCCCTCCTCGAGGCCATGGGGGAGGGACAGGTAACCTTGGAAGGCCGAACCCACCCCCTCCCGCAACCCTTCTTCGTCCTGGCCACGCAAAACCCGGTGGAGGAGGAGGGCACCTACCCCCTGCCCGTGGCCCAACGGGACCGCTTCGCCGCCCGGCTCTCCCTGGGTCTTCCCGACGAGAAGGCCCTCCTTCAAGCCCTGCGGGGAAAAGACCCCTTGGAAGGCCTGGCGTCCGTGGCCCAGGCGGAGGAGCTTTTGGCCCTGAGGAAGGCGGTGCGGCGGGTGCGGGTGGCGGAGGCCCTTTTGGACTACCTCCTGGCCCTGGCCGGTTGGCTGCGGGGACGGGAGGAGGTGCGCCTTGGCCCCTCGCCCCGGGCGCTTCTCCAGGTGGAGCGCTTGGCTCAGGCCCTAGCCTTCCTGGAAGGCCGCCCCTTTGCGGTTCCCGAGGACCTCAAGCGGGCCTTCGCCGCCGCCATCCCCCACCGCCTTCTCCTAAGGCTGGAGGCGGAGCTTTCCGGGATCGCCCCCGAAGGCCTGGTGGCGGAGGCCCTGCGGGCGGTTCCTGCACCCGTGGAGCGCGCATGAGCCTCCTGGGGCTTTTGGCCCTTTTGCTCCTTTTTCTCCTCTACCGCGCCCCCTCCTATACCCGGGTCCAAGCCCACGCCCAGGACTTCCCCCCGGGCTTTCCCGGGAGGGAAGGGGAAGGGCAGGTGCGGGTGGAACTCGCAAGCCCCCTGCCGGTTTTCTTCCGCCTCGAGGCCCTTCCCTCCGCCCCCTTGGGCCTGGTGCCCCGGGCCCTTTCCGGGGTGGCCTGGGGGCGGAGCCAACGCACCTTGGCCCTCCCCTACGCCTACCGCCGGCGGGGCCTCCACCCCGTACGCCTCTCCTTCGGGCTCCAAAGCCCCTTGGGGTTTGGAAAAAGGGTTCTTGTCCTGGAGGCGGGCCAGGTCCTGGTCTACCCTGCTCTCCGGGCTCTTCCCCCCTACCGGCCTGCGCCCAGCCTCTTTCTGGAAGGCCGGGCGGCGGCCTTCGGCCTCCCCGACCCCCTGGAGGCCAAGGGCCTCCGCCCCTTCACCCCCGGGGACACCCCTAGGCTCCTGGCCCGCAAGGCCAGCACCCGCTTGGGCTACCCCGTGGTGCGGGAGGTGGAGAAAAGCCTGCAAGGAAGCCTCTTCCTCCACATAGACACCCAAAGCCTTCACCCGGGCTACCTGGACCACGCGGCAAGCCTGGCCACCTGGCTCCTCCTCCAGGCGGAGGCCCGGGGGGAACGCTTCGGCCTTTCCGCCGGGGAAGTCCTGCCCCTGGGCCGGGGCAAGGCCCATCTGAACCGGGCCCTTACCCTCCTCGCCCGCCTCGCCCCCACCCCTGGCCCCGCCCTCCCACCCCCCGCCCCCTGGGGGAGCACCTACCTCCTCCTTACCCAAGGAGCAGAAGATGCCTTCCTGAAAGCCGCCCTCCTGGGAGCGAGGCAGGCCCGGAAAGGGGTCCTCCTCCTTTTGCCCGAGGGCTACTTCCTTTTCCCCGGGGAGAAAGGCCGCCCGGCCCGGGGCCGCACCCCGGGGCTCCTCCGGGCCCTAGGCCTTAAAGCGGTGCTCGCCGCCCACGGCCTGGAACTCCGGGTGGTGCGGGGGAACGAGCCCCTCCGTTTATAAGCCCCCCCTCAACCCCCTTGACAAAAGGGCCTAGGGACAAAATAATGACCCTTGGTTTGACACTCTCGGCCTTTGAGCGTCAAAGGGGGGAGTGAAGATGGCTGCGGAGGTGAAGACCGTGATTAAACCCCTAGGCGACCGGGTTGTGGTGAAGCGGATTGAGGAGGAGCCCAAGACCAAGGGCGGCATCGTGCTCCCCGACACCGCCAAGGAGAAGCCCCAGAAGGGCAAGGTGATCGCGGTGGGCTCGGGCCGCATCTTGGACAACGGCCAGAAGGTGCCCCTCGAGGTCAAGGAGGGGGACATCGTGGTCTTCGCCAAGTACGGCGGCACCGAGATTGAGATTGACGGCGAGGAGTACGTGATCCTCTCCGAGCGCGACCTTTTGGCGGTTCTGCAGTAAGGAGGTGAGCTATGGCGAAGATCCTGGTGTTTGACGAGGCGGCCCGCCGGGCGCTGGAGCGCGGCGTGAACGCCGTGGCCGACGCGGTGAAGGTGACCCTTGGCCCCCGGGGCCGGAACGTGGTCCTGGAGAAGAAGTTCGGCTCCCCCACCATCACCAAGGACGGGGTGACGGTGGCCAAGGAGATTGAGCTGGAGAACCACCTGGAGAACATCGGGGCCCAGCTCCTCAAGGAGGTGGCCTCCAAGACCAACGACGTGGCGGGGGACGGCACCACCACCGCCACCGTCTTGGCCCAGGCCATCGTGCGGGAGGGCCTGAAGAACGTGGCCGCCGGGGCCAACCCCCTCGCCCTCAAGCGGGGCATTGAGAAGGCGGTGGAGGCCGCGGTGGAGAAGATCCGCTCCCTGGCCATCCCCGTGGAGGACCGCAAGGCCATTGAGGAGGTGGCCACCATCTCCGCCAACGACCCCGACGTCGGCAAGCTCATCGCCGACGCCATGGAGAAGGTGGGGAAGGAGGGGATCATCACCGTTGAGGAGTCCAAGAGCCTGGAGACCGAGCTGAAGTTCGTGGAGGGGTACCAGTTTGACAAGGGGTACATCTCCCCCTACTTCATCACCAGCCCCGACACCATGGAGGCCGTCCTCGAGGACGCCTTCATCCTCATCGTGGAGAAGAAGGTCTCCAACGTCCGCGAACTCCTCCCCATCCTGGAGCAGGTGGCCCAGACCGGTAAGCCCCTCCTCCTCATCGCCGAGGACGTGGAGGGTGAGGCCCTTGCCACCTTGGTGGTGAACAAGCTCCGGGGCACCCTCAACGTGGCCGCGGTGAAGGCCCCTGGCTTCGGCGACCGCCGCAAGGAGATGCTCAAGGACATCGCCGCCGTCACCGGTGGCACGGTGATCTCCGAGGAGCTCGGCTTCAAGCTGGAGAACGCCACCCTCTCCATGCTGGGCCGGGCCGAGCGGGTGCGCATCACCAAGGACGAGACCACCATCGTGGGCGGCAAGGGCAAGAAGGAGGACATTGAGGCCCGGATCAACGCCATCAAGAAGGAGCTGGAGACCACCGACAGCGAGTACGCCAAGGAGAAGCTCCAGGAGCGCCTGGCCAAGCTGGCGGGCGGCGTGGCGGTGATCCGGGTGGGGGCCGCCACCGAGACCGAGCTCAAGGAGAAGAAACACCGCTTTGAGGACGCCCTCTCCGCCACCCGGGCGGCGGTGGAGGAGGGCATCGTGCCGGGCGGCGGCGTGACCCTCCTCCGGGCCATCAGCGCGGTGGACGAGCTCCTGAAGGGCCTCGAGGGCGACGAGGCCACCGGGGCCAAGATCGTGCGCCGGGCCCTGGAGGAGCCTGCCCGTCAGATCGCCGAGAACGCCGGCTACGAGGGCTCCGTCATCGTCCAGAAGATCCTCTCCGAGACCAAGAACCTCCGCTACGGCTTCAACGCCGCCACCGGGGAGTTCGTGGACATGGTGGAGGCGGGCATCGTGGACCCTGCCAAGGTGACCCGCTCCGCCCTGCAGAACGCCGCCTCCATCGGCGCCCTCATCCTCACCACCGAGGCGGTGGTGGCGGAGAAGCCCGAGAAGAAGGAGTCCACCCCCGCCCCCGCGGGCGCCGGGGACATGGACTTCTAGCGCCCTCTAGGGGGAAGGGCCGGGTAAAACCCGGCCCTTTTTCCTTTAGAAGGGGACCGCCTCCTCCTTGGCCCCGTTCCCCCCGTTCCCCTGGAGGAAGACCTCCCGGTCGGGCACCAGGTGGGCGCGGAAGCCCTCGGCCTCGAGGGACAAGCGGGCCTCCTCCGCCACCCGAACCTCCCTTAGGGCGAAGAGGGCTTCGCCGAAGGGCCCCTGGACCTTCACGTAGAGGGGAAGCGTCCCCGGGTGCTCGTCCAAAAGGCTTTTGAAGAGGGCCACCCCCTTCTCGTCCAAAAGGGCGTGGTCCACCTCCACCTCCACCGCCTTGGGGGCCTCCGCCACCTCCTCGTGGGTCCAGGCCCCTTGGGCGATGACCCTAAGGCCCCCTTCCTCCCGCTCCACCTCCGCCAGGACCAGGAGGGGCGTGTCCTCCTTGAGCTTGGGGGAGACCCCCTCGTAGGCCCGGCCAAAGGTCACCACCTCCAAGGCCCCCGTCTCGTCGGAAAGGGTGAAGCGGGCCATCATGCCCCCGCTTTTGGTGGGCTTGCGCACCACCTCCTCCACCATGCCCGCCAGGAGGACCCGGGACCGGGGCGGTAGCCCCCGCACGAACTCCTCCAGCTCCTCCAAGGCGCAACTCGCCGCCTCTTTGAGCCCGGGGTAGCGGAGCACGGGGTGGCCGGAAACGTAGATGCCCAAAGCCTCCTTCTCGTAGCGGAGGCGGGTGATCTCGTCCAAGGGCTCGGCCTCCACCAATGGGGGCTCCTCCACCTCGGCGAAGAGGCCCAGCATCCCCGAGCGGGCCCGCTCCCGGCTTTCCGCCGCCCAGCGGAGGAGGGGCTCTAGGGAGGCGAGGAGGCGCGCCCGGTCCCCGAAGGCGTCAAAGGCCCCCGCCTTGATAAGGGACTCGAGGGTCCGCTTATTCACCACCTTCTCGTCCAGGCGCTTCAGGAAGTCCCCCAGGCTCCTAAAGGGCCCTCCCCGCTCCCTCTCCTCCAGGATGGCCTCCGCCGCCGCCTCCCCCACGTTCTTCACCGCGGAGAGGCCGAAGAGGATCTCCTCCCCCACCACCTTGAAATCAAAGCCGGAGCGGTTGATGTCCGGGGGCAGGACGGGGATGCCCATGGCCCGGGCGTCGCGGATGTACTCCGCCACCTTGTCCGAGTCGTGGCGCTCCACGCTGAGGAGGGCGGCCATGAACTCCACGGGGTAGTGGGCCTTCACGTAGGCGGTCTGGTAGGAGAGGAGGCTGTAGGCGGCGGCGTGGGAGTTGTGGACGATCACGTCCTGGGCCACGAAGGTGTGGGTTCCCTCCACCGTGAGGTCAAAGACCTCCTCCTCGCCCAAGGCCTCCAAGGCCTCCACCTGGTCCCAGTAGATCTCGGCCCCAACCAGGCGCTGAAGGGCGAGGCCTCCGGTGAGGAGGGCGAGCCGCCCGAGCGTGGCGCGGGCCAAGCCCTCCCGCCCCTTCCCCGGGCGCAGGAGCCCTTGGGCCAGGCCCCCTTCCGCCAGGAGGGCCGCCACACCCTCCGGAGAGGCCTGCGCCACCGCCTCCCGCACCAGGGGCAAGGGGGCGGGGGGAACGACGTCCTTGGTGCTCCGCCCGCCCTCCTCCCAAGTGGCCAGGAGCGCCTCCAGGTCCCGGGCCCGCTTACCCACCAGGTAGGGCCCCACCCAACGGGCGAAGGTGCGGGCGCCCTCGAGGCCACCCAACAGGTAGACCACCCACCCCTTGCGCCCCCCCTCCTTGGCCGAAAGCCGGCTCTGCAGGCCAAGGCGCAGGAGGAGGTGCTGCACCCCCCGGGCCAGGGCCTCCGAGGCGGCGGCGTAGTGGATGAGCCGCCCCTTGGGGTCTATCCCCCCATCCCCCACCCAAAGCCGGCCCAGGAGGCGGGCCACCCCTTCGGGGGGAAGCCCAAAGACCTCCTGGGGAAGCTGTTTTTCCCGAGCGGAAAGGCCAAGCAAACCCAACCCCCGCAAAAACGCCACCGCCTCCGCCGGGCGCTTCCTATCCCTTCGGCCCACGTAGACGTGGGCCACGCCCCCTCGCCAGGCCACCTTGGCCCGGGTGTTGGCGAAGGCCTCCAAGGCCTCCAGCATGGCGGCCAACTCCTCCTCCGAGGAGGTGTAGAGGCAAAACCCCGAGGGGTGGCGAAGGTTGCCCTTGGCCAAGGCGAAGCCCAAAAGGTCCAGCTCGTGGGGCTTGAGGTTCGTGGAAGGAAGGTAGGGGAGGTGGCGGGGCAGGGCCACAAAGTCCCCTGGCTTCAGCGCCCCCAAGGGACGCCAGCCCTCGGGGGTGTAGAGGGGGTGGTTGGCCGTGGCCTCGAGGACCCGTCCCGTGGCGGTGCGCAGGCGGAAGACCTGGGCCCGGCCGCTGGAAAAGGCCGCCACCACCGGCCGGGGCACCAGGCGAAGGGTGTTCTCGTCCAAGGAAACCACCCAGACCCCCTTCGCTTCCCCCCGGACGATGGCCCCCACGGAAACCGGCCTGCCCGTGCGGTAGTCCACCACCTGCGCCCGGGCGGGCAGGCACTTGTTGAAGCCATAGTTGGCGAAGGCCTCCAGCATGTCAAAAAGCCGGTTGGCCTCCTCCTCCGGCACGCCCCGCTCCTTAGCCCCCCGCACGAAGCGCTCCCGGTGTTTTTGCATCTCCTCCACCTTCTTTTTTCCCATGGCCCTCCGGAGAAGGTCCGCCTCCCCCAGGGAATACCCCGCCACCGCCGAGGCGATCTGCATGATCTGCTCCTGGTAGACGGGGATGCCGTAGGTCTCGTCCAGGATGGGCCTCAGGTACTTCTCCGCGTGGGGGAACTCGGCGTAGCTCACGGGCTCCTGGCCGTGGTGGCGGCGGATGTAGGTGGGGATGTGCTCCATGGGCCCGGGGCGGTAGAGGGAAACCAAGGCGATGATGTCCTCCACCCGCCTGGGCTTGAGCCCCCGCACCGTGGCCGTCATACCCCCTGACTCCAACTGGAAAATCCCCTTGGTCTCCCCCCGGGCGAGGAGCTCAAAGGTCTTGGGGTCGTCCAGGGGAAGCCGATCGTAGTCCAGGACCACCCCCTTGGACTCCTCCACGATCCGCTTGGCCTCTTCCAAAAAGGTGAGGGTGCGGAGGCCCAGGAAGTCCATCTTCAAAAGGCCCAAGGCCTCCACCGCTCCCATGTCGTACTGGGTCACGGGGCGGCCTTCCTGGTCCCGCATGAGGGGGACGAGGTCGGTGAGGGGCTCGGCGGCGATCACCACCCCGGCGGCGTGCACGGAGGCGTGGCGGTTCAGGCCCTCCAGCCGCATGGCCACCTCTATAACCTCCCGCACCTTGGGGTCTTTTTCCATCTCCGCCCTGAGCTCCGGCACCACCTGGATGGCCTCGGCCAAGGGCTTGGGCTTGCCGAACTGCACGGGGATGAGCTTGGCCAGCTCCTCCGCCTTCTTGTGGGGGATGCCGTAGACCCGGGCCACGTCCTTCAGGGCCGCCTTGGAGGCCAGGCTCCCGAAGGTGCCGATCTGGGCCACCTTGTCCTCCCCGTACCGCTCCCGCACGTACTGGATCACCTGGTCCCGCTTGCGGTCGGAAAAGTCCGTGTCTATGTCCGGCATGGACACCCGCTCGGGGTTCAGGAAGCGCTCAAAGAGGAGGCCGAAGCGCAAGGGGTCAATGTTGGTGATACCCACGGCGTAGGCCACCAGGCTCCCCGCCGCACTCCCCCGCCCGGGGCCCACGGAAACCCCGTGCTCCTTGGCCCAGTTGATGTAGTCCTGCACGATGAGGAAGTAGCCGGGAAAGCCCATGCGTTCAATGACGGAAAGCTCGTAAAGGGCCCGGTGCAAAATGGCCTCCGCCCCCCACTCCCTCACCCCCTCCAAGGGGGGAAGCCCGGCCATGAGCCTTTCCCAAGCCTCCTTCTCCACCTGGGCCAGGGCCTCGGCCAGGGCCTTGCCGTCCCCGTGGGGGGCCATTTTCCCCAAGCGGCGGAAGAGCTCCCGGTAAAACGCCGGGGTAATGCGGTCGGGGTAGCGGTCAAGGAGGCCCTTGAGGGTGAGCTCCATGAGGTACTGGGCCTCCGTGCGCCCCTCGGGGAGGGGGAAGCGGGGGATGCGGTAGACCATCTTGTCCCCGATGGGGAGGTCCACGTTGCACAGGCGGGCGATCTCCACCGTGTTGTCAAAGGGCTCGTCCCCCCATTCCTCCTCGGGGAGCATGGCCCGCATCTCCTCCGGGGTCTTCACGTAAAACTCGTCGCAGGGGAAGCGCCAGCGGTCGGGGTCGTCCAGGGTGCTCTTGGACTGGATGGCCAAAAGCACCTCGTGGGCCCGGGCGTCCTCCTTGCGCACGTAGTGGCCGTCGTTGGTGGCCACCATCCCCAGGCCGTACTTCCTGGCGAACTCCTTGAGGACCTGGTTCACCTTTTTTTGCTCGGGAAGGCCGTGGTTTTGGATCTCAATGAAGAAGCGGTCGCCGAAGATGGAAAGGTACTCGTTGAGCCGGGCCTCCGCCAGGTCCAGGCGGTCCTGCAGGATGAACTGGGGGATCTCCGCCCCCAAGCAGCCGGAGAGGGCGATGAGGCCCTCGGCGTGCTCCCGCAGGATCTCTCGGTCAATGCGGGGCTTTTCGTAAAAACCTTCCAGGTAGGCCCGGCTCGCCAGGCGCACCAGGTTCTGGTAGCCCCGAAAGTCCTTGGCGAGGAGGGTGAGGTGGAAGTATCCCCCGTCCAGGCCCTTGCCCCGCTTGCGGTCGTAGCGGCTTTCCGCCGCCACGTAGGCCTCGTACCCCAGGATGGGCTTCACGCCCATGGAGGTGGCCTTCTTGTAAAACTCCACCGCGCCGAAGAGGTTCCCGTGGTCGGTGATGGCCAAAGCGGGGTCCTCGGGGGAGACCTCCTTGACCCACTTGAGGAGGTCGGAAAGCTTGGCCGCCCCGTCCAGGAGGGAGAACTGGGTGTGTTGGTGCAGGTGGGCAAAGCGGAGTTTGCGGCCCATATCCTCCCATCCTAGCTTGACTCCCCCCCGCCCAGGGGGCAAAGTGGGGGAGATGACCTTGGGGGAGCTGCGGGAAGAAGTCTGGAACACCCTGGCCCGCTATGGGCTAGCCCTCCACCCCACCCCCCCCCACGGCCACCACCCCAACTTCCTGGGGGCCAAGAAGGCGGCGGAGCGCCTCCTCAAGGCCCCGGAGTTTCAGGGGGCCAGGCGCATCCTGGCCGGGATGGACGCCGTGCTCAAGCCCTTACGGGAGGAGGCCTTGCGCCAGGGAAAAGAGCTCCTCCTCCCCCACCCGGACCGGCCGGGGGAGTTTTTGCTCCTCAAGGACCTGGACCCCAGGCGGCTCAAGCGGGTGCGGGAGGCGTACCGCTACGGGGTGCCCGTGGCCCTCGGGGGCCAGGCCATAGACCTCGTCCTCATTGGGGCGGTGGCGGTGGACGAGGAGGGGGGCTGGGTGGGGAAGGGCTACGGCTTTCCCCAAGCCTGGCTCCAGGTGGAAGCCCCCTTCGCCACCCTGGCCCACCCGGTGATGGTCTACCCCAGGCTCCCCGTCCCCTCCGAGCGGCGGGTGGACCTCATCGCCACGCCACAGCGGCTCATCCGGCCCGGAGGCCCAAGATGAGCCCCCCCACGAAGCTCGCCCCGAAGGGCAGGTTGTAGGTGAGGGTGGCGAGGAGCCTCTCCCAAAGGCTCTTTAGGCCGGGCTGCTGGAGCAAGGGCTCCACGTCCCGCTGGATGCGGGTCCAGTCCACCTCCACGTAGCCGGCCTGGGCGAGGAGCTGCAGGGCCACGAAGAGAAGCCCCAAGGCCAGGGCGAGAAGGCGGCCCACCTTCTTCAAGGCGTAGCCCACGGCGTAGCCGGCCAGGCCGCCAAAGGTCATCTGCCCGAGGTAAGGGGTGAGGTCGGGGAGCTCCACGCCTCCCACCCTAGCGGGGCGAGGCCCTTGGGGCAACTAGGCGAGGCCCAGGAGGTGGGCTTCCCGCTTCATGGCCTCCAGCACAAAGGCCAGGTGCTCGTCCAAGGGGACCCCCAGCTCCTCGGCCCCCAGTCGGATCTCCTCCCGGTTTACCCCCTTGGCGAAGGCCTTGTCCTTGAACTTCTTCTTCAGGCTGGAGAGCTCCAGGCCCAAGATGGAGCGGTCTGGGCGCACGTAGACCGCGGCGGCGATGAGGCCCGTGAGCTCGTCCACGGCGAAAAGGGCCTTGGCCATGCGGCTTTCCCGGGGCACCCCGGTGTAGCTGGCGTGGGCCAGGATGGCCTTTAGGACCTCCTCGGGGTAGCCCAGGCGCCTAAGCTCCTCCACCCCCCGGTAGGGGTGTTCCTCCGGGTACTTCTCGTAGTCCATGTCGTGGAGGACCCCGGCCATGGCCCAAAGCTCCTCGTCCTCCCCAAAGCGGCGGGCGTAGGCCCGCATGGCCACCTCCACCGCCCGCATGTGCCGGCGCAAGGACGGGCTTTCCGTCCAGGCCTCCATGAGGGCCAGGGCTTCCTCAAAGCGCGGCATGCCCTAAAGTATAGCCATGCGCATCGGCTACGGGGAGGATAGCCACCTTCTTGCCGGGGGAAGGCCCCTCTACCTCTGCGGCTTAGAGATCCCAAGCCCCGTGGGGGCGGTGGCCCACTCCGACGGGGACGCCGCCCTCCACGCCCTCACCGACGCCCTCTTGGCCGCCTACGGCCTCGGGGACATCGGCCTCCTCTTTCCCGACGATGACCCCCGCTGGCGCGGGGTGAGGAGCGAGGTCTTCCTACGCGAGGCCTTGTCCCGGGTGGAGGCCTTGGGGGGGCGGCTTTTTCAGGTGAGCCTCGTCCTCACCCTGGACCGGCCCAAGCTTTCCCCCCACCGCCAGGCCCTCGTGGAAAACCTAGCCCGCCTCCTGGGGCTTCCCCAAGACCGCGTGGGCTTAAGCTTCAAGACCTCGGAGGGCCTCTTCCCTTCCCACGTCCAGGCCCGGGCCCTGGTGCTTTTGGATGGTTGAGGCGCTGGTCTGGATCGGTACCCTGGTCTTCGCCGCCACCGGGGCCCTGAAGGGGGTGGAGAAGGGGTTTGACCTCCTTGGCGTTTTGGTCCTGGCCACGGTGACGGCGGTGGGTGGCGGCTCCATCCGCGACGTCCTGGTGGGCACCCTTCCCCCGAGCGCCCTCCAAAACGAGCCTCTCCTGTGGAGCGTGGTGGGGGTGGGGGTTTTGGTCTTCCGCTTCCACCCCCGGGTGCAGGCCCTGGAAAAGCCCATCTACTACCTGGACACCCTGGGCCTAGGCCTCTTCGCCGCCTTGGGGGCGGAAAGGGGGCTGGCGGCGGGCCTGGGGCCCTTTGGGGTGGCCTTGGCGGGGACCCTTTCCGGGGTGGGGGGTGGGGTCTTGCGGGACGTGCTCTCCGGCGAGGTGCCCGGGATCCTCTACCGGGCCGGGGACCTCTACGCCTCCGCCGCCTTGGTGGGGGCCTTGCTGGTCTACGCCCTTCACGGAAGCCACCCCGAGCTCTCCCTCTTCGCCGGGGCCTTGGCCACGGTGTTCCTCCGGGTCTTCGGCCGGCGGCTTGGGCTTAGGCTCCCCACCCCCCGCTAGGGCCCTACTTCAGCTTGGCCAGCTCCTGGCGGGCCCTTTCCTGGTCGTAGCGGTCAGCGGCGGTCTTGGCGGGAAGGGAAAGGGCGGTTTCCAGCTGCTTTTTCGCCTCCTCCTTCTTGTTCCAGGCGGCGAGCACCTTGGCGTACTCCACCCGGTGAATGATGACATTGGGCTCCAGTTCTATGGCCTTTTTCATCAGGGGCTCCACTTTTCCCCCGTCCGCCCCCTGGGTGGCGGCCACCAGCCAGCCCTTTTGCACCAGTTCAAAGTGCCAAAGGGCCAGGGCCACCATGGCCCCGGCATGGTCGGGCTTGAGCTTCAGGGTCCTTTCCAAATCTCTACGGATGCGGGGGGCGAGCCCCTCGGAAAGGGCCTCGAGGATCCCCTTGAACTGGGAAAGCCGCCCCAAGGCGCGGGCCCGCTCAAAGTAGCCCTCCGGGTAGCCCGGATCCTTGGCGATGGCCTGGGAGGCGGCCTTTTCCGCCTTCTCAAACCAGGCCCGCTTCTCTTCAGGCTTGGCCTCGTAAAGGGCGTAGAAGCTCGCCCCCTTGGCCGCCAAGGCCAAGGCCTCCGCGGTGCCCAGCTTGAGGCCCGCTTCATAGGCCTCCTGGAAGCGCCCCGCATCCACCAAGGCCGCCACCTGGGAAGCCTGGGCCAGGGCCAAGGACAAGAGCGCCGATATAAGGATCGCCGTCCATCGCTTCATGGGTTTCACCCGATGGGATTATACCGGGTACAAGACAGGGGACGTAAACTGGAAGCCATGAAGCCTATTTGGGGATGGATGGTTATCCTTTTCCTTCTCGCTCCCCTGGTTCGGGCCCAAGGGGCCGAGGAGTATTTCGCCCGCTGCCAGAGGCTATACGACCAAGGGGCCCTGGAAAGCGCCAAACTCACCTGCGAGCTCGCCTTGGTGAGCGACCCCAACCACGCCCCAAGCCTCCGCCTCCTTGCCCGCATCGCCTTGGAAAAGGGCGACCTAGCGCAGGCGGAGGCTTACCTGGAGCGCTTGGGGGACGACCCCGAGGGCCAGGTCCTGAAGGCGCGGCTCCTTTTGGCCCAGGGGAAGCCGGGGGAGGTCCTGCGCCTCCCCTTGGGGCAGGAGCCCGAGGCGAGGCTGGTGCGGGCCTTGGCCCTCGAGGCCCTAAAGCGGCCGGAGGAGGCCCTGGCCGAGGCCCAAGCCCTCCCCCCCACCCCGGAGGTGCGCCTCCTTTTGGCCCGGCTCCACCTGAGCCTGGGCAACCCCGAGGCGGCCCTATTGGTCTTGGGCTCCACCCGGGAGGAAAGGCTGGAGCGGGGGCGCCTTCTCTTCCTCACGGGGCGGCCCGGGGAAGCCGCTTCGCTTTTGGAAAACCTCCTCCCGGAGCTCTTGGGAAGGCCCGACCTAAAGGCCCAGGCCCTTTCCACCCTGACCCTGGCCTACCTCGGCCAAGGGGACTTGGGCCGGGGGCTTGCCGCCTTGGGGCAACTGGCCCAGGTGGAAAACCTCCCCGGGCGCTTCCTGGCCAAGGCCTGGCCCTGGCTCCTCGCCCTCCTCGCCTTCTTGGTCCTGGTCCTTTTAGGGGAAAGCCGCATTGAGCCCCTGCGCACCGTGGAGGTGGTGGAAGACCCCCTGCCGGGGCCGGGAAGCCTCTACCTCCTGGCCCTCCTCGCCCTCCTTTTGGCCCTGGGCTTCGCCGCTTTTGTGGGCAAGCTCCTTTTCGCCAACCTCCTCGCCTTCCTCACCCCCTACCAGGGGGCGGAGGTGCTCCCGAGCCTCTACCTGGCCTACGGGGCCTTCCTCCTCCTGGGCCTTCTCCTTTGGCAAAGGAAAAGGCTTCCCGCCCTTTTGGGCCCTTGGGGAAGCTGGGTGGAGGGGTTTTGGGTGGGGCCGGCCTTGGTCCTTCTCCTTTTCCTCTATGGCCTCCTCCGCCCGTTTTTAGGCCTATCCACCCTCCCCCTAAACCTCCTCGCCTTCCTGGGCCTGGCCCTCATGGAGCCCTTCTTCCGCGGCCTCGTCCCCCTGGTCTTCAAGGAGCGGTACAAGGACCTTGCCCCCGCCCTTTCCGCCCTCTTTTTCGCCTTGGTGGTGCCGGGGCCCACCCTCCTCCTCCTCCTCCTGGGGGCCGGGCTTCTTTGGGCCAAGGAGCGGGCGGGAAGCGTGGTGGGGCTTAGCCTGGGCTGGGTGGTGGCGGGGGTGGTCCTTTCCCTCTTCCCCGCCCGTTGGCTAAGGCGCTTCTAGCATGCGCCCCGTGTTTTTCCTCTCCGACTTCGGCCTTCAGGACCCCTACGTGGGGGTGGTGAAGGCGGTCTTGGCCCAGAGGGCCCCCGGGGTGCAGGTGGTGGACCTGGCCCACGACCTTCCCCCCCAGGACCTGCGGCGGGCGGCCTACGCCCTCTTTGAGGCGGTGCCCTACCTGCCCGAGGGGAGCGTGGTCCTGGCGGTGGTGGACCCGGGGGTGGGGACGAAGAGGCGGGCCACGGCCGCCCTGGGCCGCCGGGCCTACGTGGGGCCGGACAACGGGCTTTTCACCCTGGCCTGGCTCCTGGACCCGCCCCGGCGGGCCTACGCCTTAGAAGAGCCCGCCCCCCCTCTCCCCCAAGGGGTGGAGCCCTTACCCGGC
This sequence comes from Thermus thalpophilus, assembly GCF_022760915.1. Lineage (NCBI taxonomy): Bacteria > Thermotogati > Deinococcota > Deinococci > Thermales > Thermaceae > Thermus > Thermus thalpophilus. Next base: position 28,209 of record NZ_JAKTNS010000006.1, read on the forward strand.
TGGCGCCCGGGGGGGTTCACCTTCCACGGCCGCGACCGCTTCGCCCCCGCCGCCGCCCACCTGGCCTTAGGGCTTCCCCCGGAAGCTTTGGGTGAGGAGGTGCCGGTGGAAAGCCTTCTCCGCCTCCCCCTAAGCCTCACCCCGGGGCCGGAAGGGGAGGTCCTCACCTTTGACCGCTTCGGCAACGCCATCACCACGCTCCTCCAGGCCCCCTTGGGGGGGTGGGTGGCGGTGGCGGGCAGGAGGGTCCCCATCCGCCGCACCTTCGGCGAGGTGGGGGAGGGGGAGGCGGTGGCCTACCTGGGGAGCGCCGGGCTTTTGGAGATCGGCGTGAACCGGGGAAGCGCCCGGGAGGCCTTGGGCCTAACGGAGGGCCTGGCGGTGCGCCTCATAGGTCCTTGACCCAGGCCGCCACCTCGTCCAGGTATTCCCGGGCGGTGAAGTCCAGGCTCACCGGGGTGATGGAGATGTAGCCCCGCCGCACCGCCCAGAGGTCCGTCCCCTCCTCCTCCTCCCCCACGGGGGTGCCAGCGATCCAGTAGTAGGGCCGGCCCTCGGGGTCTAGCCGCTCCACCACGGTGTCCTCAAAGTGGTGGGTGGAAAGCCGGGTGACCTTCACCCCCTTGGGGGTGCCAGCGGGGAAGTTCACGTTGAGGAGCACCCCTTTGGGCAAGCCCCTTTCCGCCACCAGGCGGGCGATCCTCACCGCGTGGCGGGCCGCCTCGCTGAAGTCCAACTCCTCGCCGGAGGTGTCCAGGCTGAAGGCGATGGCGGGGATGCCCAAGGAGGTGGCCTCGAGGGCCGCGGCCACCGTGCCCGAGTGGGTGAGGTCTAGCCCCAGGTTCACCCCGATGTTGATGCCCGAAACCACCAGGTCGGGCCGCCCCAGGAGGTGCACCCCCAGGACCACGCAGTCCGCCGGGGTGCCGTCCACCCGGTAGGCGGGGATCTCCCCGAAACCTGCGCTAGCCGTGTGCTTGAAGCGCAAGGGGCGGCGCACGGTGATGCCGTGGCCCACCGCCGACTGCTCCACGTCGGGGGCCACCACAAAAACCTCCCCCAAGGCCCGCATGGCCAGGCCCAAGGCCTTGATCCCCGGGGAAAAGATGCCGTCGTCGTTGGAAACCAGGACGCGCATGCCCTAAGCCTAAAGCAAAGGAAGCCCCAAGAGGGGCTTCCCCGAGGGCTTTTACCCGTTAGATGCGGCGGACCTTCTTGGCCTGGGGACCCTTGCCGCCCCGGCCGGGCTCCACCTCAAACTCCACCCGCTCCCCCTCGTTCAGGGTACGAAACCCTTCGGCCTCAATGGCCGAGAAGTGCACGAACACGTCCGGACCCTCTTCCTGCTGGATGAACCCGTAGCCTTTTTCCGCGTTGAACCACTTAACGGTACCCTTCTTCATGCTTCTCCTTCATCCCGAAAACCCACTTGGCTTTCCAGGGACTCCCCACTATCCCACGGGGGGAGGGAAAAGTCAAGCCCCCCGGGAAACCCCGGGGGAGGCTCGGCCTGCGCCTAATGGGAATGACCGCCCTCGTGCACGTGGCCGTGCAGGAGCTCCTCGGGGGTGGCCTCCCGCACCTTCACCACCTCCACGTCAAAGTCCAGGTCCTTGCCCGCCAAGGGGTGGTTGAAGTCAATGGTGACCTCCTCCCCCTGGACCTCCACCACGGTGAGGGGCATGGGGTTCCCCTCCATGTCCTGGGCGTAGAACTGGGCCCCGGGGGCCACCTCGGCGTCCTCGGGGAAGGCGGAGAGGGGCACCACCTGCACCCCTTCCGGGTCGTGGGGGCCGTAGGCCTTCTCCGCCGGCACGTGGGCCTGGAAGACCTCGCCCTCCTCGCGGCCCTCCAGGGCCTCCTCGAGGCCCCGGATGAGGTTGCCGTGCCCGTGCAGGTAGGAAAGCTCCCCCTGGTCCAAGACCTCCCCCTCCACCTGGAGGGTGTAGCGAATGGTGACCACCTTGTCCTGTGCTACCTTCATGTTCACCCTTCCGCAAGCTTAGGGCTTGCTTTCCCTAGGTTAGCAGATGCCCCCCGCCAAGGAAACCCCTATAGTGGGGGTATGCGGGTGGAAGGAGCCATCGGCAAAACCCCCGTGGTGCGCCTCGCCAAGGTGGTGGAGCCGGGCATGGCCGAGGTCTTCGTGAAGCTAGAAGGCCTAAACCCCGGGGGCTCCATCAAGGACCGCCCCGCCTGGTACATGATCAAGGACGCCGAGGAAAAGGGCCTCCTAAAGCCGGGCTCGGGCCAGGTGATCGTGGAGCCCACGAGCGGCAACACGGGGATCGGCCTCGCCATGATCGCCGCCAGCCGGGGCTACCGCCTCATCCTCACCATGCCCGCCCAGATGTCGGAGGAAAGGAAACGGGTCCTGCGGGCCTTCGGGGCCGAGCTCGTCCTCACCGACCCGGAAAGGCGGATGCTGGCGGCACGGGAGGAGGCCTTAAGGCTCAAGGAGGAGCTTGGCGCCTACATGCCTGACCAGTTCAAAAACCCCGCCAACGTGCGGGCCCACTACGAGACCACGGGCCCCGAGCTCTACCAGGCCCTGGAGGGGCGCATTGACGCCTTCGTCTACGGCTCGGGCACGGGGGGAACCATCACCGGGGTGGGGCGCTACCTCAAGGAAAGGATTCCCCACGTGAAGGTGATCGCCGTGGAGCCCGCCCGCTCCAACGTCCTCTCCGGGGGGAAGATGGGGCAGCACCAGTTCCAGGGCATGGGCCCGGGCTTCATCCCGGAAAACCTGGACCTAAGCCTCCTGGACGGGGTCATCCAGGTATGGGAGGAGGACGCCTTTCCCCTGGCCCGCAGGCTCGCCCGGGAGGAGGGGCTTTTTTTGGGCATGAGCTCGGGGGGCATCATCTGGGCCGCCCTCCAGGTGGCCAAGGAGCTCGGCCCCGGCAAGCGGGTGGCCTGCATCAGCCCCGATGGGGGGTGGAAGTACCTCACCACCCCCCTCTACGCCGAGGGCTAGCGGCGCACCACCTGGGCGTCCTTGGGGTAGCGCTTGAGCTGGGCGGGGCTCAGGCTCGCCCGCTTGAACTCCACCACCCTAAGGTCGGCCAAGACCTTCCCCCCCTCGTCCAGGAAGAGGAAGCGCACGGGCCTCGGGTCCGCCTTTAGGACGTAGAGCTCTAGCCGGGCGAAGCCCTGCCCCTCCTTGGCCTCCCCCACCAGCTTCCAGGCCACGCCTTCCGGCAGGCGCTCCTCCCCCGCCAGGTGGAGGCTCACCCGCTCGGAAAGGGCCTTCAGGTCGCCCAGGCCCTGGGGGCTGAAGCCCAGGCCCTGCACCTGGGCTTTCTCCTTGGGGCTGATGACGAGCTGGTTGGTGAGGTAGAGGTAGTTCCACACCTCCTTCTCCGTGACCACGGTGAAGTTCCCCTCCAAGGAGCCCGGCTTCAGGAACTCTATGCGGAAGAGCCTCTCCTTGGGCAGGGCGTAGACCCGGGCCTGGAGGGCTTCCCGGCCCCCGGGGCCTTGGATCTCCCCCTGGACCAGGGCCTGCCAGGGCTCGGAGAGGTTCTTTTCCACCAAGTCCAGGATCTGCGAAACCGACTGGGCCCAGGCGAGACCGAGGAAGAGGGCCAGCCCGAGCGCGGCAAGGATCTTTTTCACGGCCACCTCCATGCGTAGCGGACCCAGGCGTAAGGGGCGTGGTGGTAGCCCGCCTCGAGGCCCAGGTCCCCAAGCCACACCACGAAGCTACCCGCCCAAGGGTAGGAAAGGGTGAGATGGAGGCTAGCCTCCCCTAAGTAAAGCCCCGCCTCCAGCCGGTTCACCCCCCCTAGGCGGAGGAGGAGGTCCAGCACCTCCCCCTCCTCCCCCACCTCTCCCTTAAAGCCCAAAAGGGCGTAGGGCCAAGGGGAAACCCCTAGCCCCAGGGTGTAGGTGGCCTCCGGGCGGAAGGCGTAGCTCCCTTCCAGGCGAAACGCCCCTTCCCACCCCGGTTGCAGGCCGAAGGAGGGGGGGCGGGGAGGGGCGTTTTGGGCCACCTCCAACCCCAAAACCTCCTTGGGGCTCGCCCGGTAGCGCAGGGCAAGCCGCCCGAAGAAGGAGGCCTCGGGGAAAAGGGGCAAGGCGGCTTGGGGCCGGAAACCGAGCCGCCCCTCCAGGGCCACGGGGCCCGCGCCCCCCTCCAGGAAAAGCGCGCCCCCCACGCCCCCCTCCCCCACCTCCCCCTGCACCCCGTAGGCGAGGAACCCCAAGGGCCCCAAGGAAAGGCTCCCCAGGTAGCCCAAAGCCCCCCGCCCCACCTGCCCCTTGGCGTACACCTCCCCTTCCCCCAAGGAGAAGGCGGCCTCCAAAGCCGGGGTCAAGCCGCCCGGCGCCCCGTAAAGCCCCGCCTCCAGCCGCCCCTGGGCCAGGGCGAGGCCCAAAAGGAGGCAAAGCGCCCACGCCCTCATACCGCCGCCTGCCTTTGGAAGCGGGCCGAGGCCAAGAAGAGGACCAAGGCGGAGAAGAGGGCCAAGGCCAGGAGGTGGGGCCAGAGCACCCCCCACCCCACCCCTTTGAGCATCACCCCCCGCAGAACCTCAATGAGGTAGCGGGCGGGCACAAGGTAGGAAAGCGCCTGGAAGAAGCGGGGCATGCCGTCTATGGGGAAGACGAAGCCCGAGAGGAAGATGGTGGGAAAGGCGTAGGCGTAGGTGCCGAAGACCGCCTGCACCTGGGTGCGGGCCAGGGTGGAGATCAAGACCCCGGCGGCCAAGGAGCCCAACACGAAGAGGAACATGGCGAGGAGGAGGAGAAGGAGGCTTCCCCGCACCGGCACCCCGAAGACGAGGTGCCCCAAGGCCAAGACCAAAAGGGCCACGGCGAAGGCGATGACCAAGTAGGGCAGGACCTTGCCCAAAACCATCTCGTGGGGGCGCAAGGGGGAGGCCAAAAGGCTTTCCATCATGCGGCTTTCCGCCTCCCGGACGATGGAAAGGGCGGTGAGGAGCACGGTGAACATGGTGAGGACCAGGCCGATGATGCCGGGGATCATGAACCAGGCGGTCTTGTTGTACGGGTTATAGAGGGTGTGGAGGGTGGGGCTCAAGGGGGGCAAGACCGCCTCCCCGGAAAGGGCCCGGCCCACCAGGATGCGGGCGTTCACCTCTTGGATGGCCTTGCGCAAGGCGGCCTGGGCCTGGAAGGCGAAGTTGGGGTCGGTGCCGTCCACGTAGACCTCCAGGTTCACGCTCTCCCCCCGGCGCACCTTCGCCAGGGCACCTTCCGGCACCACCAGGCCCACCCGGGCCTGGCCCCGGTCCACCGCCGCCACCACCTCCTCGGGGCTTTGGGCCACCACCTTCAGGCGGAAGCGGTTATCCCGGGTGAGCTCTTGCAGAAGGGTTTGGCTGATGCGGTCTTGCGACGCGTCGTAGACCGCCAGGGAAATGTTCTCCAGGGTGAAGTTGATGGCGTAGCCGAAAAGGAGGAGCATCAGGGTGGGCAGCAAGAGGATGAGCCGGGGCAGGACGTGGTCCCGCCGGATCTGCAAGAACTCCTTTTCCGCCAGGGCCAGGATGCGGCTCATGCCTCCCCCTTGGTGTAGACCAGGAAGACGTCCTCGAGGGTGGGCTCCGTGGGCGTGGCGGGGAAGGGCGGAACCACCCCTTTCCGCAGGACCAGGCGCACCCCGTGGCCGCTGGGCCAGGCGTCCAGGCACCCCTCCACCCGCCGGGCCTCGGCCAGGGTCACGGGGGCGAAGTAGAACCCGGCCCGGGCCTTGGCCTCGGCCTTCAGCTCCTGCGGGGTGCCCAGGGCCAGGACCCGCCCGGCGAAGAGGAGGGCGAGGCGGTGGCAGCGTTCCGCCTCGTCCATGTAGTGGGTGGTGACCAAGACCGCCGCCCCCCTTTCCGCCTCCTGGTGGATGAGGTCCCAGATGGCCCGGCGGGAAACGGGATCCAGCCCCGTGGTGGGCTCGTCCAGGAAAAGGACCTCCGGGCGGTGGACCACCGCCTGGGCCAGGGCCAGCCGCTGCCGCCAGCCCCCGGAAAGGTGGCCCGCCAGGGCCTTGGCGTAGGGCAGGAGGCCGAAGCGCGAAAGCGCCTCCTCCGCCAGCGCCCTCGCCTCCTTGGGCCGATAAAGCCGGGCGCGGAAGCGGAGGTTCTCCTCCACGGTGAGGTCGCGGTAGACGCTTTGCTCCTGGGTGGCGTAGCCGATGCGCGCCTTGACGGCCCAAGGGGCCCGCACCACGTCCAGCCCCGCCACCACCGCCCGGCCCCCATCGGGGCGCAGGACCCCGGTGAGGACCCGCACCAAGGTGGTCTTCCCCGCCCCGTTGGGGCCCAGGAGCCCGAAGACCTCCCCTGGGCGCACGGAAAGGCTCACCCGGTCCAGGGCCCTAACGCCGCCAAAGCTTCGCGTGACCTCCTCAGCGTGCACCATAGCGTCCCTCCAGATACCCCCGCACGTAGGCCTTTGGGTCCAAGGGAAGGCGCACCCCCAAGGCCTCCCCCAGGAGGAAGCGGGCGAAAAGGGGGCCCACGAAGGCCAAGGCCAGCTCCTCCGGGGGCTCGTCCGCCCGCAAGAGGCCCGCCCCCTGCTTGGCCCGGAAGAAGGCCAAAATCCGCTCCAAGGCCAGCCCCATCCCCCTCGGGGGGCCCTCCGCCAGGAGCTCGGGGTGGCGCAGCAACTCCGCCAACAGCTTGGGCAGGAGGGCCCGGTGGGCCTGCAAAAGCTCCAAATAGGCCTCCAAGAGGGCGGAAAGCCCTTCCTCCAAGGGAGCCTCTTCCCTTGGAAGCCGCTCCAAGAAACCCCGAGGGAAGAAGGCGGCCACGGCCTTCCGCAACAAGGCCTCCTTGCTCCCGAAGCGGCGGAAAAGGGTCACCTCGCTCACCCCCGCCCGCCGGGCCACCTCCTTGGTGGTGGCCCCGCGGTAGCCCCGCTCCGCCAAAAGCTCCAGGGCGGCTTGGAGGAGGCGGGCCTCGAGGGGGTCGGCTTCCGCAAGCAAGCGCATACTTACAGGGCCAGGCTACCCCCGGCCTAAGACCCCGTCAAGGGTGTGGCATACTGGACCTGGAGGCCAGCATGACCCTACTTGACCGCATCGGACGCCTGATCCGGGCGAACCTGAACGAGCTTCTGCGCCGGGCGGAGGACCCGGAAAAGATCCTGGAGCAAGCCCTTTTGGACATGAAGGAAGCCCTCAAGGAGGCGCGGGAGCAGGTGGCCGCCGCCCTGGCCGAGGGCAAGCGCCTGGAGCGGGAGGTGGAAAGCCACGAAAAGGAAGCCGCCCTCTGGGAGGAAAAGGCCAAGGAGGCGCTCAAAGCCGGCCGGGAGGACCTGGCCAAGGAGGCCCTGCGGCGCAGGAAGCGGGCCTTGGACCTGGCGGAAGGCTTCAAAGGGCAACTGGCGGAACACAAGGCCCTCACCGAGCGGCTCATGACCCAGCTCAAGGCCCTGGAGGCCAAGATAGACGAGGCGGAGGCCCGGAAAAAGCTCCTCCTCGCCCGCAAGAAAGGGGTGGAGGCGGCGGAGGCGGTGCGGCGCATGGAGTCCCGCCTGGAAGGGCACCCCGCCCTGGAGGCCTTTGAGGAGATGGAGGCCCGGATCCTGGCCCTGGAAGACCGGCACGAGGCCCTAAAGGCCCTAGACGGCCAGGACCTGGAAAAGGCGCTCGCCGCCTTGTCCGGGGAAATGGAGCTGGAGGAGGAACTTCTCCGGCTCAAGCGGGAGCTGGGCCAAGGCTAGCCCCCATGCCCTGGGTGTTGGAAGCCCTGCTCCTCCTCCTTGCCTTAGCCCTCCTCTTCCTCCTGATCCGACCCCGCCCCGAAGGCCTGGACTGGGCGCGGGCGAAGCTCAAAGACCTCCTGGACTGGTCCGAGGTGGAAGGCGCCCTGAACGCCCTATCCCGGCGGGAGGCGGAGCTAAAGGAGGCCCTCCAAGCCCCCCACCTCCTCCCGGAAACCCAAACGGCGCTATCCCGGGCCCTCATCCAGGTCCAGGAGGAACGGAAACGGCTCCTCGCCCTCCTGGAAAGCCTGGCGGCGGAGCGGGCCCTCCTAAGGGGCGGTCCACGGGAGGCCCAGGAGCTAAGGGCCCGGCTCCAGGACCTCCGGGAAGTGTTGGCCAGCCTACGGCGGGAGGCGGGGTAAACTCCCTACCATGAGGCGGTCCCTTATGGCCCTTTCCCTTCTCCTCGCCGCCTGCGCCCCCCAGGTGACCCAGGCCCCCGAGGCCCGGCCCTTCCTCCGGAGCGAGGCCTTCTACCCCAGCGCCACCGGGCTGGAGTGGGTGTACGTGCCGGAGGGGGAGCCCATCACTTCTCCCCCCTACCGGGTGCGGGTGGAAGGCCCCGCCCTTTACGAAGGGCAGGAAGCCCTCCGTTTCCGCGCCCTCGGCCGAGGGGAGGACCGGGTTTACTACCGCCAGGTGGGAGCCTTTGGCGTGCGGCTCCTGGGCTTCCAAGACCCCTCGGCCCGGGTGGTCTTCACCCCGCCCCTCCTGGAGTACCCCCCAGAAGGCCTCCTCGCCCCCGGCTACCGCTGGGGAGGGAGGGTGGAGGTGAAGGTAGAACTCCTCTCCCCCTCGGGCCGGGAGCCTTTGGCCCAAGGCCGCCTGGACTACGCCATGGAGGTGCTGGAGGAGCGGGAAGTACGGCTTCCAGCGGGGACCTTCCGCGTTTACCGCATCCGCCAGGTCTACCAGGACCAGGCGGGGCAGACGGCCTACGAGGTCTGGTTCGCCCCACGGGTGGGGGAGGTGCGCACCCGGGAGGGGCGCATCCTGGTGGAGCGCAACTTCCAGTGAGGTGGGTATGGTCCTGGATAGGGTAAATAGCCCCGAAGACCTGAAGCGGCTTAGCCTGGAGGAGCTCCAGGCCTTGGCCGAGGAGATCCGGAGCGAAATCATCCGGGTCACGGCGCAAAACGGCGGCCATCTGGCGAGCTCCCTAGGGGCGGTGGAGCTGATCCTGGCCCTGCACCGCGTCTTCCACTCCCCCAAAGACCGCATCCTCTTTGACGTGGGCCACCAGGCCTACGCCCACAAGCTGGTCACAGGGCGGAAGGACCGCTTCCACACCCTGAGGCAGGAAGGGGGCATCTCCGGCTTCACCAAGGTCTCGGAGTCCGAGCACGACGCCATCACCGCCGGCCACGCCTCCACCTCCTTGGCCCAGGCCCTGGGCATGGCCCTCGCCCGGGACCTCCTGGGGGAGGACTACCACGTGGTGGCGGTGATCGGGGACGGGGCCTTGACGGGGGGCATGGCCCTGGCCGCCCTCAACAAGATCGGCGAGCTGCAAAAAAGGATGCTCATCGTCCTCAACGACAACGAGATGAGCATCTCCGAGAACGTGGGGGCCCTCAACAAGTACTTCAAAGAGCTCCAGATTAGAAAGTGGGTCCAAGACATGGAAAAGCTGGGGAGGAGTGTGCTTGAGCGCATCTCTCCCCAGCTTTTTGGCCTGGTGGACCGGGCCAAGGAGGCGGCCAAGCTCATCCTCCACCAGGAAAACCCCTTCTACGCCTGGGGTCTGCGCTACATCGGCCCCGTGGACGGCCACGACCTGAAAGGCCTCGTGCACATCCTGGAACACCTCAAGGCCCTGGAGGGCCCTACCCTCCTCCACGTGGTCACCAAGAAGGGCAAGGGGTACAAGGTGGCGGAGGCCGACCCCATCTACTGGCACGGCCCCCCGGGGTTTGACCCCAAGAAGCCGGAGAAAGTATCCAAGGGCTACTCCTGGAGCCAAGCCTTCGGGGACGCTGTCACCGAGCTCGCCCACCGGGAGCCCCGGCTCTTCGTCATCACGCCCGCCATGCGGGAGGGCTCGGGGCTCGTGCGCTACTCCCTGGAGCACCCGGAGCGCTACCTGGACGTGGGCATCTGCGAGGACGTGGCGGTGACCACGGCGGCGGGCCTGGCCCTAAGGGGGATGAAGCCCATCGTGGCCATCTATTCCACCTTCCTGCAAAGGGCCTACGACCAGGTGATCCACGACGTGGCCATAGAAAACCTCCCCGTGGTCTTCGCCATTGACCGGGCGGGCATCGTGGGGGCGGACGGGGCCACCCACCACGGGGTCTTTGACATCGCCTACCTCCGCACCGTCCCCAACCTGCAGATCGCCGCCCCTAAGGACGCCTTGGAGCTAAGGGCCATGCTCCAAAAGGCCTTGGAGCTGGGCGGCCCCGTGGCCATCCGCTACCCCCGGGACAACGTGGAGCGGGCCCCCGAGGGGGTGTGGCCCGAGATCCCCTGGGGGAAGTGGGAGGTGGTGAAGGAGGGGACGGAGGTCTACATCCTGGCCTTCGGCAAGACCCTGCGGTACGCCCTCGAGGCCGCAGGGGACGACCCCAGGGTGGGCGTGGTGAACGCCCGCTTCCTAAAACCCCTAGACCGGGAGATGCTCCGGGAGCTCGCCCGCTACAAGCTCCTCACCGTGGAGGACCACCAGCGGATGGGGGGGTTCGGAAGCGCCGTGTTGGAAGCCCTGAACGAGATGGGCCTGAAGCCCGAGGTCAAGGTCTTAGGGCTTCCCGACCGCTTCTTTGAGCACGGGACCATCCCGAGCCTCCACCGCCAGGCGGGCATTGACGCCGAGGGCATCCGCAAAGCCCTGGCGGAGATGGGCCTCGCCCTCGTCCATGAACGGGCCTGAGCGCCTGGCCTTCGCCGCCAACCTGTACCGCATCCCCCTGGAGGGGGGCTACTTCCTGGTGGACGCCGGGCTTCCCTGGGAGGCAAACCGGCTCCTCGCCCGCCTGGCCGAACCCCCCCGCTTCCTCTTCCTCACCCACCACCACCTGGACCACGCCGGGGGAGCAAGGACCCTTTGGGAGCGGTATGGGCTAGCCGTCTACGCCCACCCCCAGGAGTGGCCTTACCTCACGGGGGAAAAGCCCCGCCCGCCCCTCCCCATCCCCCTCCTGGGCCACCGGCTCGCCAACCTGGCCCCACCCCTCCCCCAAGAAGCCCTCCGTCCCGCGGAGGAGGGGATGGAGCTTTTCGGCTGGCGGGTGGTCCACCTCCCGGGGCACACCCTGGGCCAGGTGGGGCTTTTCCGGGAAGGGGTGCTTCTGGCGGGGGACGCCCTGAGGGGCAAGGGCCTCCCGCCCCGCCTCATCAACGAGGACCACGCCCTGGCCAGGCAAACCGTGCGCAAGATCCTGGACCTGGGGGCCAAGCGCATCTACCTGGGCCACGGCGGCCCCCTCACCCGGGAAGCGGTGGAGGCGCTGGCCCGTAAACTGGGCGTATGAGAAAGCTCGCCGCTTTTGGGCTATTCCTCCTTTGGGCCTTGGCCCAGGAGGTGGTGGTCTACCCGGGCTTCGCCGAGGTGAAGGAGCCCGTGCGCCTTCCCCCTTCGGCGTGGGTGTACCTGGCCGGGGAGAAGCTCGCCAAAATCGTCCCCGGCTCCTTGCGGCTTTTGGGGGTGGAGGAGGAGGAAAGGCTTTTCCAGGGCACCGCGGTCCTCTTCCGCTACCGGGGGGAAGGGAAGGCTTGGCTCCGCTACCTCTACACCGGGCTCACGGGGGAGGTCTTCTACACCTTGGAGGAGGGCCGGCTCACCGCCTGGGCCAGGCTCAGGCTGGAAGGGGAAGCTTTGGAAGCCCAGCGCCTGGTCCTCCTTTTGGGGGAGGTGAACCTCCTTCCGGCCAAGGCCCTCCCCGAGGCCGCCCTCCGCGCCTTTGGGGAAGTTCCGGAAAATCCCTTCGGCCTCTTCCGCTACGAGCTACCCCCGAGGAAGCTCCTCCCCGGCACCACGGAAATCCCCTTCCAAAGGGCCCTGGTGGCCCCCACCCGCCTCCTCCGCTACCAGGGCCCCTTCCGCACCGAGGCCCGCATCCCCCTGGAGCGGGGCTACCGCTTCCAGGCCCCCTTTCCCTTGGCCCCCAGCGCCTCGGAGGTGGTGGAGGAGGGGCTTTTCCTGGGGCAGGGCCGCCTTCCCGCCACCCTCGAGGGCAGCACAGCGGAGCTCTGGCTTGGGCAAGACCCAAGGGCGCGCCTTGAACGCACCTTCCGCCTCCTCACCCAGTCGGAGCAGGAGGCCACCTACCTGGTGGAAACCCGCCTGGAAAACCCCTACCCTTACCCCGTGACCCTGCTCCTGGCCGAAAGCTTCCCCAAGCCCTTCCGCCTGGACTTCCCCGGGGCCACGCCCCTCCCCGAGGGCTACCGCCTGGAGCTTCCCCTAAAGCCCAAGGAGGCCAAAACCCTGGCCTACCGCCTCACCCTTCCCCGCTAGGGACACCTGCCCCTTCGCCCTCCTCCTACCCTAGGGGCATGAAGCCCGACCTCCACCGCTTTCCCCTCCTGGTGGCCTGGGAGATGACCAAAGCCTGCCTCCTCGCCTGCCAGCACTGCCGGGCCTCCGCCGTGCCCGACCCCCTTCCCGACGAGCTTTCCACCGAAGAGGGCCTGAAGCTCCTCGGGGAACTCGCCACCTACACCCCCAAGCCCATCCTCCTCCCCACCGGGGGCGACCCCTTGGCCCGCCCCGACCTCTTCCTCCTCCTGGAAGAAGCCCAACGCCTGGGCCTCAAAGTGGGGATCACCCCCGCGGTGACGCCCCGGCTCACCCGGGAGGTGGTGGCCCGCTTCCACGCCCTGGGCGTCCACCAGATGGCCATCTCCCTGGACGGGGCAAGCCCCGAGGCCCACGACGGCTTCCGCGGGGTTCCGGGCACCTTCGCCCGGGCCCTAAAGGCCCTCACCTGGGCCCAGGAGGTGGGGCTCATGACCCAGGTGAACACCACCGTTACCCGGCGCACCGCCAAGGAGCTCCCCGGCATCGCCGAGATCCTGGCGGAAAAGGGCGTGGCCACCTGGGAGGTCTTCTTCCTGGTGCCCGTGGGCCGGGGCGCCTTGCTGGAGCAGCTCTCCCCCCAAGGGTACGAGGAGGCGATGCACCTGCTTTACGAGCTTTCCCGCCGCTACCCCTTCAAGGTGCGCACCACGGAGGGCCCCATGTTCCGCCGGGTGGCCCTGGAACGCCGGCGAAAGGAAGGGGGAGGGGACGGGGCCTTGGTGGGCGAAGGACGAGGTGTCCACCTCTCCGACGGCTTTGGCTTCGTCTTCGTGGCCGCCAACGGGGAGGTCTATCCCTCCGGGTTTTTGCCCCTATCGGCGGGCAACGTGCGGCAGCGGCCGCTTCTGGACATTTACCAAAATAGCCCCCTATTCCGGGAGTTGCGCAACAAAACCCTCCTCAAGGGCAAATGCGGGGTCTGCGAGTACCGGGAGCTTTGCGGGGGTAGCCGGGCCCGGGCCTTTGCGGAAACCGGGGATTACCTGGCGGCGGACCCCCGTTGCGCCTATCTCCCCCGGGCCTGGGGACAAATGCCCCTGGCCTAGGGCAAGAAGGCCCCCCTATTCTGGAAACATGAAGCGGCTTCTTCCCCTCCTCCTCGCCCTCGGCCTCCTCGCCCTAGGCCAAAGCCCTGGGGCCAAGCTCTACTCCGCCAACTGCCAAACCTGCCACCAGGCCACGGGCCAGGGCATTCCCGGGGCCTTCCCGTCCCTCACCCACCTGGACAAGGTGGTCCAGGCCAAGGGGGGCCGGGAATACCTCATCCGAGTGGTCCTTTATGGCCTCCAAGGCCCCTTGAGTGTGGAGGGCAAGACCTATAACGGGGTCATGCCTCCCTTCCGGCAGCTCAAGGACCAGGAGGTGGCGGACCTCCTCAACCACGTCCTCACCACCTTCGCCAAGTCCAAGGCCAAGCCCATCACCGCCCAGGAGGTGAAGGCGCAAAGGGCCAAGCCCCTTTCCCCGCAAGACGTGCTCAAGTCCCGTCCCCCGGTCAAGTAGACCGGCGTAACTCCCTCCCCCCGGGGCCAAAAGGCCCCGGGCCTCTTTCAGCTCACCCGTTCCACCCGGATGAGGTTGGTGGTCCCCCGCACCCCAAAGGGCACGCCCGCGGCGATGACCACCCGCTCCCCCACCTGGGCGAGGCCTAAGGCCTTCACCTCGCGCAGGGCGATGCGCACCATGTCGTCCGTGTCCTGGGGGTCCGGGGCCAGGTGGGGTAAAACGCCCCAGACCAAGGCCAGCTGCCGCTTCACCTCGGGGCTAGGGGTGAGGGCCAGGATGGGCACCTGGGGCCGGGTGCGGGCCACGCGCCGGGCGGACCCCCCGGTGGCGGTGAAGACCACGATGGCCCTGGCCCCCACCGCCTCCACGATGTCGTCCGCCGCCTGGGCGATGGCGTCTTGGGTGGTGGGGGTAGGGGCGGGGCGCAGGACGTTGAGCTTCTGCAAAAACTCCGGGGAGGATTCCACTGCCTTGGCGATGCGGGCCATCATGGCCACCGCCTCCACCGGGTAAGCCCCGGCGGCGGTTTCCGCCGAGAGCATCACCGCGTCCGTCCCGTCAAAGATGGCGTTAGCCACGTCGGAGGCCTCGGCGCGGGTGGGGCTTGGGCTTTGCACCATGGACTCCAGCATCTGGGTGGCGGTGATCACCGGCTTCCCGGCGGCGATGGCGCGGAGGATGAGGCGCTTTTGCACGATGGGAACCTCCTCCAAGGGCATCTCCACCCCCAGGTCCCCCCGGGCCACCATGATGCCATCCGCCTCCTCGAGGATCTCCTCAAAACGTTGCACGGCGGAGGGCTTCTCAATCTTGGCCATGAGCTTGGCCCGCGAGCCGTAGCGGGAAAGGTAGTGCCGGGCGAGGAGGAGGTCGTCCCGGGTGCGCACGAAGGAAACCGCCACCCAGTCCACCCCGAGCTCCGCCCCCAGGGCCAGGTCCTGGATGTCCTTTTCCGAGAGGGCGGGGATGGAGAGGTCGGCCCCGGGGACGTTGATCCCCTTGTGGTCGGAGAGGACGCCCCCCACCTCCACCCGGGTGTGGATCTCGTCCCCTACAACCTTTTCCACCCGGAGGCGGATCCTGCCGTCGTCCAGGAGGAGGACCTGGCCCGGGACCACGTCCTCGGGAAGGCCGCGGTAGGTGAGGGAAACCTGCGTCTCATCCCCCTCCACGGGCTTCCTTGTGAGGATGAAAGTCTGCCCCGCCTTGAGCTCCACCCGCCCTTCCCGGAAGCGGCCGACCCGGATCTTGGGGCCTTGCAGGTCCTGGAGGATGGCCAGGGTCTTGCCCAGTTCCTCCTCCACCTCCCGCACCAGGGCCACCCGCTCCTTGTGGTCCTCAGGGGTGCCGTGGCTGAAGTTGAGGCGGAAGACGTCCACCCCCGCCTCCGCCAGGGCCCGGATCACCTCCTTGGTGCTGGAGGCGGGCCCCAAGGTGGCCACAATCTTGGTGCGCTTAAAAAGCCCCATAGCCTAGGTAGCGGGCCGCCTGGCCCAGCGCCTCTTCAATGCGCAGGAGTTGGTTGTACTTGGCCAGGCGGTCGGAGCGGGAAAGGGAGCCCGTCTTGATCTGGCCGGCGTTCACCGCCACCGCTAGGTCGGCGATGAAGCTATCCTCGGTTTCCCCGGAGCGGTGGCTGATCACCGCCCGGTACCCGGAGCGCTGCGCCAAGCGGATGGCCTCGAGGGTCTCGGAAAGGGTGCCGATCTGGTTCACCTTCACCAGGATGGCGTTGGCCACCCCCCGTTCAATGCCCTGGCGCAACCTTTCGGGGTTGGTGACGAAAAGGTCATCCCCCACCAGCTGCACCCGGTTGCCCAAGGTTTCGGTGAGAAGGCGCCACCCCTCCCAGTCGTCCTCGGCTAGGCCGTCTTCTATGGAGCGGATGGGGTACTTCTCCACCCAAGAAGCCCAGAAGGCCACCATCTCCTCGGAGGAGAGAACTTTGCCTTCCCCTTCCAGGTGGTACTTGCCGTCCCGGTAAAACTCGCTCGCCGCCGGGTCCAAGGCCAGGGAAACCTCTTCCCCCGGGGTGTACCCCGCCCGCTCAATGGCGAGGAGAAGAAGCTCCACCGCCTCCTCGTTCCGCTTGAGGTCGGGGGCGAAGCCCCCCTCGTCCCCCACGTTGGTGCTGTAGCCCCGCTCCCGCAAGACCCCCTTCAGGGCGTGAAAGACCTCGGCCCCCATCCTCAAGGCCTCGGCGAAGCTTTTAGCTCCCGCGGGGACCAGCATGAACTCCTGGAAGTCCAAGCGGTTGTCCGCGTGCTTGCCCCCGTTGATCACGTTCATGAGGGGAACGGGCAGGATCACCCCCTGGACCCCCCCCAGGTAGCGGTAAAGAGGAAGCCCCAAGGCTTCCGCCGCCGCCCGGGCCGTGGCCAAGGAAACGGCCAAGATGGCGTTGGCCCCCAGGTTGGCCTTGTTGGGGGTGCCGTCCAGCTCCAGCATGGCCCGGTCCACCCCTTCCTGGTCCAAGGCGTCGCGGCCGATGAGCTCGGGGGCGATGCGCTCTGCGATGTTTTCCACCGCCCGGCGCACCCCCTTGCCCAGGTAGCGCCGCCCCCCGTCCCGTAGCTCCAAGGCCTCGTGGGTGCCCGTGGAGGCCCCGGAAGGCACCATGGCCCGCCCCCGGGCTCCCCCTTCCAGCTCCACCTCGGCCTCCACCGTGGGGAAGCCCCTGGAGTCCAACACTTCCCTCGCCTTGACGCTTACGATCGTGGTCATGGGTTTCCTCCCGCGGCGTGGAAACGCTTCACGCCCCCCTGGTCCTTAGCTTACACCCTTAGGGGGACCACCACCGCCTGGTAGCCCGAGCCTTCTTCCGCCGGGCGGACGAGGCTTGGGCTGGTGGGCCCGGAAAGCCATAAGGCCGCCTGGCCCGCCACGGGGCCCAGGGCCTCCAGGAGGTAGCGGGCGTTGTAGGCCACCGCCAGGGGCGTGCCCTCCAGAACCACGGGGAGCTCCTCCTGCCCCTTTCCGTAATCCCCCTCGGCGGAGAGGAGGACGCGGCCCTCTTGGAAGAAGAGGTCCACCCGGTGGTTCTGCCGGTCCGCCAGGACGCTCACCCGCCGCAAGGCCTCGCGGAAGGCCTCGGCCTCGAGGGTGGCCCTCAGGGGAAACTCCTTGGGGATCACCCGCTCGTAATCGGGGAACTCCCCTTCCATGAGCTTCACCGCCAGGCGCACCCAGCCCTCCCCCTCCCGCGCCGCCAAACCCAAGGTGCCGGGACCCAGGGCCAAGACCACCTCCCCGGCCCCCACCCCCTTGAGGACCCGGGCCACCTCGTCCACGCTGCGGGCGGGCACCACCGCCTTCTTCTGGAAAGGCTGAGGCTTGGGCAGCTGGTAAAGGGCCAGGCGATAGCCGTCCGAGGCCACGCTGCGGACACCCCTTTCGGAAAACTCCAGCTGCACCCCGCGGAAGATGGCCCGGTACTCCTCGTGGCTGGCGGCGTAGCGCACGTGGGTCAAGGCCCGGAGGAACTCCTCCACGGGCAAGGTGGTCTGCCATGGGTACACCTCGGAAGGGATGGGTTCGGGGAAGGAAAGCTCCGGGTAGCCCTCGGTGGGGGCGAGGGCGAGCCGGGTGCGGAAGCTCCCCGAGGCGAGCTCCAGATCCCCCCCCAAAACCAGCTCCACCCGCTCCCCGGGAAGGCTCCGCACCAGCTGGAAGAAGGGCTGGGCGGGAACAAGGTAGCGCCCCTCCCCCTGGACCTCGGCCGGGAGGCCGGCCTCGAGGTCCACCTCCCCGTTGCTCCCAAAGAGCACCAGGGCGTCCTGGCCCAGGGCCAGGCCCAGGTAGGTGAAAAGAGGGTTGGAGCTGCGGGAGGGAATGACCCTCTCCAGGAAGGAAAGGCGTTCGGCCAACAGGTTTTTGGGAAGAATTACACGCATTACCGGTTCCTCCTCTTAACTGCTACTATGACTTGATCTTTTAAAGATTTAAAAGATCCGTAGTCGTAGTAGTAGGGCCTGTGGATATGTGGAAAAGGGGACAGAAGTGCCGTCCTGGACGGGAAAAGGCCTGTGGATAACTCCTGTGGATAAGTGGCCCTAGCTTGTGGATAACGTGTGGATAACTGGCGAGTTATCCACAGCCTCCCGGAGGGACCCAGTTTTCCACAGCTTGTCCACAGGGTTATCCACAGGAAAAGCCCAGTTATCCACAGGGTTATCCACAGGTTATCCACAGGGGTCATACCAGGGCCTCCTTGAGGCGCCGGAGGAGGCTTTGCACCTCCCGGTCGCTTTCCGCAAGCTCTTGGATCTTCTGGATGGCGTAGAGGACCGTGGTGTGGTCCCTGCCGCCGAAGAGCTGGCCGATTTCTGGCAAGGAGGCGCGGGTGAGCTCCCGCACCAAAAACATGGCGATCTGGCGGGGAAGCACCACCTCCTTGCGCCGCCCGCCCCCCACCAGATCCTCGGGGCGGAGGGCGAAGTGCTCCGCCACCTTGCGCACGATCTCCTGGGGGTCCACCTCCACCTCCCGGGGGGCGAAGATGTCGGAAAGGGCCTTGGCGGCCACGGCCCGGGTGAGCTCCACCCCGTTTAGGGAGGCGTAGGCGATGGCCCGCATCAGGGCCCCTTCCAGTTCCCGGATGTTGGAGGTCACCTGGCGGGCGATGTACTCCAAGACCTCCTCGCTCACCCGTAGGCCCCGTTGCTCGGCGTTCATCTTCAGGATGGCGATGCGGGTTTCCAGGTCCGGGGGTTGGATGTCGGTGATGAGGCCCCACTCAAAGCGGCTCCGCAGGCGGGCCTCGAGGGTGAGGATGTCCTTGGGGGGGCGGTCGGAGGAGAGGATGATCTGCTTGTGGGCCTCGTAGAGGGCGTTGAAGGTGTGGAAGAACTCCTCCTGGGTGCGCTCCTTTCCGGCGATGAACTGAATATCGTCCACCAGGAGGAGGTCCACGGAGCGGTAGCGCTCGCGGAACTCCGTCATCCGGTCCTCGCGGATGGCGTTGATGAGCTCGTTGGTGAAGGTCTCCGTGGAGACGTATTCAATCTTCAGGTGGGGAAAGCGTTTGGCCACCGAGTGCCCCACGGCGTGCATCAGGTGGGTCTTGCCCAGGCCCACCCCCCCGTAGATGAAGAGGGGGTTGTAGGCCCGCCCCGGGGACTCGGCCACCGCCACCGCCGCGGCGTGGGCCATGGAGTTGTTGGGCCCCACCACAAAGTTCTCAAAGGTGTACTTGGGGTTGAGCTTGGGTTGGACGGGCTCGGGGGAGGGGGCAGCCTGGAAGATGTCCTCCTGCACCGGGTTGCCCGGCACCACCTTGAGCTCAAACCGCGGGGCCTGGGCGCCCAAGAGGCTCAGGCCCTCCTGGATGAGCTCGGCGTAGTGGCGCCGGATCCAGTCCAGGGCGAAGGAGGTGGGCACGGCCAGCTCCAAGACCCCGTCCCGGATGCCCAGGGGGCGGATCCGCTCAAACCAGGTGTGGTACTCCACCTCGGTGATGTTGCGGCGGATGTGCTCCAGGACGTGTTGCCAAACGGCCTCGTGGGTCAAGGCTACCCCCCAGCGTTCCGGAGGAACATTCTACGCCAGGCCCTGGGCTAAAGTGGAGGGCGGGATGGGGTACGACGTGGTGGTGGTGGGTGGAGGGCACGCCGGCCTCGAGGCCGCCTGGGCCGCGGCGGCCTTGGGGGTGCGGGTCGCCCTGGTCACGGTGAACCCGGAACGCATCGGCACCATGCCCTGCAACCCCGCGGTGGGGGGGCCGGGCAAGAGCCAGTTAGTGGCGGAGGTGGTGGCCCTGGGCGGGCTCATGGGCCGGGCGGCGGACGCCACCGCCATCCACACCCGGGTCCTGAACCGCTCCAAGGGCCCCGCGGTGCAAAGCCTTAGGGTCCAGGTGGACCGGGACCTCTACGCCCTGAAGGCCCAGGAGATCCTGGCGGAAAGGCCCATAGGGGTCCTCCGGGGGGAGGTGGCGGCCCTTTGGGTGGAGGGGGGAAGGCTCCTCGGGGTGCGCACGGTGGACGGCCGGGGCATCCCCGCCAAGGCGGTGGTGGTGGCGGGGGGGACTTTCCTCGGCGGGGTGGTCTGGTACGGGCGGCGCTCCCGGCCCGCGGGGAGGCAGGGGGAACCCCCGGCCCGCTTCCTCTCCCAGAGCTTGAGGGCGGTGGGGCACACCCTGCGCCGCTTCAAGACGGGCACGCCCCCCAGGATCCGGGCGGACTCGGTGGACTTTGCAAGCCTCGAGGTGGTGCCCCCGGAGGTGCCCCCGGGGAGTTTCACGGAAAACCCCGGGCCCTACGCCGCCCGGCTTCCCACCTGGCAGACCCGGACCACGGAGAGGACCCACCGGCTCATCCGGGAAAACCTGCACCTCTCCCCCCTCTACGCCGGGGACATCGTGGGGATCGGGCCCCGGTACTGCCCCTCCATTGAGGACAAGGTGGTGCGCTTCGCCGACAAGGAGAGCCACCTCCTCTTCGTGGAGCCCGATGGCCTTTCCACCAGCGAGGTCTATTTGCAGGGGTTTTCCTCCAGCCTTCCCCCTGAGCTCCAGGAGGAGATGGTGCGAAGCCTCCCCGGCTTTGAGCGGGCGGTGATCCAGCGCTACGCCTACGCCGTGGAGTACGACAGCCTGGACCCCACGGAGCTCACCCGGGGGCTTCAGTCCCGCTTCCTTCCCGGGCTCTTCGCCGCCGGCCAGGTGAACGGGACCTCGGGCTACGAGGAGGCGGCGGCCCAGGGGCTTTTGGCGGGGCTCAACGCCGCCCGCCACGCCTTGGGCCTTCCCGAGGTGCACCTTCCCCGGGAAAGCGGCTACATCGGCGTCCTGGTGGACGACCTGGTGGGCCGGGGAACGGACGAGCCCTACCGCATGATGACCTCCCGGGTGGAGCTCCGCCTCCTCTGCCGGGCGGACAACGCCGACGAGCGCCTCACCCCCCTGGCGGTGGCCTGGGGCCTCAGGCCCAAGGAGGATCTGGAGCGGGTGGAGGCCAAATACCGCCGGGTGGCAGAGGAGCTCAAGCGCCTCGAGGCCTTACGGATAGAGGGGGTGAGCGGCCTCCACTGGCTCAGGCGGCCGGAAAGCACCTACCAGGCCTTGGCGGAGCGCTTCCCCCCGCCCGAACCCCTGAGCCCCGAGGAGGCCTACCAGGTGGAGGTGCGGGCCAAGTACTCCGGCTACATAGAGCGGCAGGAGAAGCTTAGGGACAAGATGCGGGACCTCGAGGCCCACCCCATCCCCGAGGGCCTGGACTTCCCCAAGGTGCCGGGCCTTTCCCGGGAAGCGGTGGAGAAGCTTTCCCGCCTCCGTCCACGCACCCTGGCCGAGGCGGCGCGGGTTCCGGGAATCCGCGACTCCGACCTCACCGCCCTCCTCGTCCACCTGCGGAGGCTCGCCTGATGTTTCCCGTGAAACAAGGGGGTGGGGCGTGGGGCTGAGCCCGGAGGGCGTCCGGCTCCTGTTGGAAGGGGGCAACGCTTTGGGTTTGGACCTAAGCCCCCACGTGCCCGCCTTTTCCCGCCTTTACGACCTGTTGATGGAGGCCAACCGCCGGGTCAACCTCACCGCCTTGCGCACGGAGACGGAGGTGGTGGTGAAGCACTTCCTGGACTCCCTCACCCTCCTCGCCTTGCCCCTTTGGGAAGGCCCCTGGCGCGTTTTGGACCTGGGTACGGGGGCGGGCTTCCCCGGCCTACCGCTCAAGATCGTGCGCCCGGAGTTGAAAATCACTCTCCTGGACGCCACCAAGAAGAAGGTGGACTTCGTGGCGGAGGCGGTGGCCGCCTTGGGCCTGAAGGGCGCTAAGGTCCTTTGGGGGAGGGCGGAGGTCCTGGCCCACGATCCCACCCACCGGGAGGCCTACCACCGGGTGGTGGCAAGGGCGGTTGCCCCCATGTGCGTTCTGGCGGAGCTCGGGCTCCCCTTCTTGGCCTTGGAAGGGGCCATGGTGGCCCAGAAGGGGCCTAAGGTGGCGGAGGAGCTTGGCCGGCTGCCGCAGGCCCTTCCCCTCCTGGGCGGGCGCATGGGGGAGGTGCGCCGCCTTGCCCTCCCCCAAGGCGGGGAGGAGCGGCACCTGGTGGTCCTCGTTAAGGAGGCCTCCACCCCGCCCCGCTACCCCCGGCGTCCCGGCCTTCCCGAGAAGCATCCTTTATGCTAAAGGCCAAGGTGCGGCGCATCGCCTTGGTCAACCAGAAGGGAGGGGTGGGCAAGACCACCACCGCCATCAACCTGGCCGCCTACCTGGCCCGCATGGGCAAGCGGGTTCTCCTGGTGGACCTAGACCCCCAGGGGAACGCCACCAGCGGCCTAGGGGTGCGGGTGGGGCGGGGTGTGTACCACCTCCTCCAGGGCGCAAGGCTGGAGGACCTGGTCCAGGCGGTGGACGGCTTCCACCTCCTCCCCTCCACCCCGGAGCTGGTGGGGGCCACGGTGGAGCTCGCCGAGGCGCCGATGGCGCTCCGGGAAGCCCTGGAGGACCAGGCCTACGATTTTACCCTCCTGGACGCTCCCCCAAGCCTTTCCCCCATCACCCTAAACGCCCTGGCGGCGGCGGAGGGGGTGGTGGCCCCGGTGCAGGCGGAGTACTACGCCCTGGAGGGGGTGGCGGGCCTGCTCGCCACCTTGGACGAGGTGCGGAGCCGCCTCAACCCCTCCTTGCGCCTTTTGGGCATCCTCATCACCATGTACGATGGCCGCACCCTGCTTTCGCAACAGGTGGAGGCCCAGCTTAGGGCCCACTTCGGGGAGAAGGTGTTCTGGACGGTGGTGCCCCGCAACGTGCGCCTGGCGGAAGCGCCCAGCTTCGGCCGCACCATCGCCCAGCACGCCCCCACCTCCCCCGGGGCCCACGCCTACCGCCGCCTGGCCGAGGAGGTGATCGCCCGTGTCCAAGAAGGCTAGCGGCTTAGGGAAGGGCCTCGAGGCCCTCTTGCCCAGGTCCCCTGGGGGGGCGGTGCGCCTGCCCCTCGCCGCCATCCGCCCGAACCCCAACCAGCCGAGGCGCCGTTTCACTGAGGAAAGCCTGGCGGAGCTCGCCGCCTCCATCCGGGAAAAGGGCCTTCTCCAGCCCCTTTTGGTGCGGCCCAAAGGGGACGGGTACGAGCTGGTGGCTGGGGAAAGGCGCTATCGGGCAGCGCTGTTGGCGGGGCTTGAAGAGGTGCCCGCCTTGGTGCGGGACCTCACGGACCAAGAAGCCCTGGAGCTCGCCCTGGTGGAAAACCTGCAGCGGGAAGACCTCTCCCCCGTGGAGGAGGCCCGGGGTTACCAGGCCCTGGTGCAGATGGGCCTCAGCCAGGAGGAGGTGGCGAAACGGGTGGGCAAGGCCCGGCCCACCGTGGCCAACGCCTTAAGGCTCTTGCAGCTTCCCGAGGAGGTCCTGGCGGCCTTGGAGGAGGGGAAGATCACCGCGGGCCACGCCCGAGCCCTTTTGATGCTAAAGCCCGAGGACCGGCTTTGGGGGCTAAAGGAGATCCTGGCAAAGGGCCTTTCCGTGCGCCAGGCGGAGGCGCTGAAGGAGCGCCTTTCCCAGGAGCGGAAGAGCGCGGAGCCTTCCCCCTTGGCCCTGGAGCTTTCCCGGCACCTGGGCCTGCCCGTGCGGGTGGTGGGGGAAAAGCGGGGAAAGGTGGTGATCCACTTCCGCTCCGAAGAGGAGCTAGCGCTCCTCTTGGAGCGCCTCGGCTACCAGGCGTAGCCGAAGAGGACCCGGATGGCCCCGTGCTGATCGGTGCGTAGGACCCGAACCCCTTGGGCCTCCAGGCGCTCCAGCACCTCGGGGTGGGGGTGGCCGAAGGGGTTTTTCCCCACGCCCACCAGGGCCACTTGGGGCTTGGTCCTGGCCAGGAGGGCTTCCGAGGTGCCGGTGCGGGAGCCGTGGTGGCTCACCTTGAGGACCTCCACCCGGTCCACCTCCAGCGCCGCTTCCAACTCCGCCGGAAGGTCGGCGAGGAGGAGGGCTTTGCTGAAGCCGTAGTCCAGGAGGAGGACGAGGCCGTCTCGGTTGTCGTCCCCGCTCCGGTGGACAGGCCAGAGGACCCGCACCTCCCCCCTTCCCACCCGGAAGCGGCTTCCCGCCCCCGGGTGGAGGGTGGGCACGCCCTTTTCCTTGAGGGCCCGCACCAGGGGGTGGTCTTGGGGAAAGGCGGGGGAGAGGAGGGCGAGGCCCACGGGCAGCTCGGCCACCACCCGAGGGAGGCTTCCCACGTGGTCGTCATCGGGGTGGGTGGCCACCAGGACCTCCAGGGCCTCTACCCCCAGGGCGCGGAGGGCCCGGAGGAGCTTTTCCGCCTGCTCGGGCCGGCCGCCATCCACCAAGACCTCGGCCCCGCCCATGCGGGCGAGGAGGGCGTCCCCCTGGCCCACATCCAGGAGGTAAAGATCCAGGGGCTTGGGCCAGGCGGTGAGGAGGCTTGCCAAGACGGGCAGGGAGGTGAGGAAGAGGGCCTGGCGCCAGGGGAGTTTCCGGTGAAGGGTGAGGAGGAGGGGAAGAAGCCCTAGGTAATAGAGGCCAAAGCCCCAGGGGGAAATCTCCCCCCAGCGCAACAGGGGCCCCGCCGCCCCGGCCTGGGCCAGGGCGAGGAGGGCCCGCCCGAGCGCCTCTACCGGGGGAGCGAGGAGGCCGCCGAGGAGGAGCTTGAGGAAGCCCAAGGGTACCAGGAGGGCCACCAGGGGCAGGGCCAGGAGGTTGGTGAGGGGGGAGAGGAGGGGGAGGAAGCCGAAGTGGTGGAGGAGGAGGGGTACCAGGAAGGCCTGGGCCGCCAGGGTGGCGGCGAGGGCGTGAAGGAGATACCCGGAAAGGCCCCGGGGCCTTCCGAGGGTGGGGAGGACCAGGGCCAGGCCTAGGACCGCCAGGTAGGAGAGCTGAAGCCCCAGGCTTAGGAGGGCGTGGGGGGTGAGGAGGAGCTGGAGGAAGAGGGCGAGGCCCAGGGCTTGGAGCACCCCAGCGCCCCCCAGACCCAGGAAAAGCCCGAGGAGGGAAAGCCCCGCCATGAGGCTGGCCCGCACAAGGGAGGGGCTCGGGCCGGCGAGCCAAAGGTACAAGGGAAGAAGGAGGAGGGCAAGGAGATAGCGCCACCGCCCCAGGGGAAGGAAGAGAAGGGCTCCCACCAAGAAACCCACGTGGAGCCCGGAGAGGGCCAAGACGTGGGCGAGGCCCGCCTTCTGGAACCAGGTGTAGGCCTCCTCGAGGCCCTTCTTCTCCCCCAAGACCACTCCTTCCGCGAGTTCCGCCACGGGAGGCGAAAGACCGGCGCGGAGCCGCTTACGCCAACCCTCGCGGGGGTCCGGCAGGGGGGCTAGGGCCTCCTGCCGTTCCACGTGGAACACCCCCCGCACCCCCAAGGAGCGGAGCCAGACCGCCTGGTCAAACCCCCCTGGGTTGCGTTTCCCCTCCGGCGGGGCGATGTACCCATGGAGGCGGTAGACCCCGTCGGGGAGGGGCGGGTAGTGGCGCACGTAAAGGCGGTACCCCTCGGCGGCGGTGAGGCCGCTCCGCACGGCGAAGGTCCCCTCTAGCCTCGTTCCGTAGGGGGGCTCGGGGAGGGGAAGGAGGAGTCCCCGCAGGAGGACCAGGAGAAGCCCGACCAAAAGGGGTAGGCGGAACCAGGGGAGAAGGGGAAGGGCAAGGAGGAGGGCCCCCGGGTAAAGGAGCCCCAAGGCACCCAGGAGGCCCCCTAGTCCAAGCCCTAGGCCCAGGTTTCTAAGGGCGGACATAAGGCCTGAGCCGCTCCAGGGTGGCGGGGCCGATGCCCTTCACCCTAAGGAGGTCTTCCACCCGGCCATACGGCCTTCCCTCAACGATGCGCCGGGCCAAAACCGGGCCCACGCCGGGGAGGGCTTCCAGCTCTGCTAGGCTGGCCTGGTTGAGGCTTATGGGTTTGGGCGCGGGGGGCTGGAAGGAAGCCTGGCGGTACACCTCCACCCGCACGGGCCCCGGCCGGGGGGCCACCTTGGGCCAAAGGGCGAGGAAGGCGAGGAGGGCTACCGCGAGGAGGTAGCCAAGGCCCACTCCGTCAAGGCGAGGCCAAGCCCTCCGAGGACCACCCCCCCCAAGGCCCAGGGGTCGGCCCCGGGGTTCAGGGCCACGAAGGCCAAGGCGTACCCCAGGGTGAGGAGGGCGAGGACCCGAAGGGGCAGGGCCAAAGGGTTTCGCCGCTTGGGGGCTTCGGAAAGCGGGGCTTCCCGGGATGGTTCCGGCTCCGGGGCGAGTTCCACCGAGGCCCGCCTTGGGGGTGCTTCCTCTTCCCAAATGGCAGGCTTCGGGGGCTCCGGAGGGCTGCTGGGCTCGGAGGGGGTGGGCGGTGTCGGCGGCGGGGCGCTGGTGGCCTTGCGGGCCCGGGCCACGTGGGGTTTTAGGCCCTCCAAGAAGGCTTTGAGTTCCTCAAGAGGGAAAGCCTTCAGGGGTATTTCCAAGGAGCCCCCCTCCCCCTGGACCAGGAGGAGCCCCCCCTCCCCCCGGCCCACCCGGCGGATGCGGGCGAGCTCCAGGCGCCTTACCCCATCCTCGTCCACGAAGACCAGGTGCGCCTCGGTCACGGCCAGGAAACCACCCGGCCCCTCGAGGCGGGCCAGGGCCCTTTCTCCCAGCCGGGAAAAGGCTTCTTCATACTTGCCCATGGCCCCATTGTATACTCCCTTCCGTGCCCTTGCGCTTAGGCCACCGCGGCGCCCCCCGCTTGGCGCGGGAAAACACCTTGGAGTCCTTTAGGAGGGCTTTGGAGGCGGGGCTGGACGGGTTTGAACTGGACGTGCACCTTACCCGGGACGGGGTCTTGGTGGTCCACCACGACTTCACCCTGGAGGGGGTACCCTTGGCGGGGCTTACCCGGCGGGAGCTGCCCGCCTACGTGCCCACCTTGGAAGAGGTCTTGGAGGCCTTTCCCGGGGCCTGGATCAACGTGGAGCTAAAAAGCCTTCCCCCCGAAACGGACGGCCGGGAGGAGGCCTTGGCCCGGCTTCTCGCCCGCCACCCCACAAGGCGGCTCTGGGTGAGCTCCTTTGACCCCTTGGCCCTGGTGCGCTTAAGGCGCCTGGGGGTGGGCCCCTTGGGCCTCCTTTATGAGCGGGAGGAGGCGGAGGCCCTGGCCCCTTGTTTGGGGGTGGAGTGGCTCCATCCCGAGGCTTCCCTCCTCACGGAGGAGCGGGTGCAGGCGCTAAAGGGGCGTTATCGTCTCCTCGCCTGGACCGTGAACGAGCGGCCCAGAGCCCAGGCCTTGGCCGCCTGGGGGGTGGACGCCCTGGTGGGGGACTTCCCCGAGGCCCTCGTATAATGGGGGGGCTATGGCGAACCTGAAGACCCTCCCCGTGGGCGAGAAGGCGCCGGAAGTGGTGAACATGGTCATTGAGGTTCCCCGCGGCTCTGGGAACAAGTACGAGTACGATCCCGAGCTCGGGGTGATCAAGCTGGACCGGGTTTTGCCGGGAGCCCAGTTCTACCCCGGGGATTACGGCTTCATCCCCTCCACCCTGGCCGAGGACGGGGACCCCTTGGACGGCCTGGTCCTTTCCACCTACCCCCTGCTTCCGGGGGTGGTGGTGGAGGTGCGGGTGGTGGGCCTCCTCCTCATGGAGGACGAGAAGGGCGGGGACGCCAAGGTGATCGGGGTGGTGGCGGAGGACCAGCGCCTGGACCATATCCAAGACATTTCCGATGTTCCCGAAGGGGTGAAGCAGGAGATCCAGCACTTCTTTGAAACCTACAAGGCCCTGGAGGCCAAGAAGGGCAAGTGGGTCAAGGTCACGGGCTGGCGCGACCGGGCCGCCGCCTTGGAGGAGGTAAGGGCCTGCATCGCCCGCTACGAGGGGTAGGCGGGACCTGAGCCCCTTCTGCCCGGCCCCGGGGCCGGGCTTTTTGCGGCGTAGAATGGCCCTAGGAGGGGATCATGGTCTGCCCGGTGTGCGGGGAAACCTTGGAGCTGGAGGGGTACGAGGCGGGGGACCTTTTGGACTGCGAGGCCTGCGGGGCGGTTTTGCGCCTTCTTTCCGATGGCACCTTGGAGGTGGTGGAGCTCCCGGAGGAGGAGAAGGAGCCTCTTTGGGGCCTTTCCGCTTACGGGGAAGGGGAGGAGGCAGTTTTGGTCTTTTCCGACGGCACCCTAGAAGAAGAGGCGCGCGTGCCCAAGACGGCGCTTTTGGAGGCCCTCCGCCGCCTGGAGGAAGGGGTGGGGGAGGAATCCCCCAAAGAGGCGGAGGACGAGCCCAACCTGGAGCCCGACTACGTCGCGGTCCACGTGGAGAGCGGCCAGGGCGTCTTGGCCCTGAGGCGGGTGGTCTTTCCTGGAGCGGAGGACCTCTTGGAGTTCACCCTCCCCTCGGGATCGGTTTACGAGTTCCCCTTCCGCCAGGTCCTGGCCCTCTTGCGCCCCATCCTCCTCTAGCGTGCGCCTCGTCCTCGTCCCCACCCCCATCGGCAACCTGGAGGACATCACCCTAAGGGCGCTTAGGGTGTTGAAGGAGGCGGAGGTGGTGGCCTGCGAGGACACGAGGCGCACGGGGCTTCTCCTCCGCCACTTTGGCATCCCCACCCCCACCTTGAGGCTGGACCAGCACACCCTGGACCGGGCCCAGGAGCTCCTCGCCCCCTACACCTACGTGGCCTACGCCACGGACGCCGGCACCCCGGGCATCTCCGACCCCGGGGCGGATCTGGTGCGCCTCGCCTTAGAATGGGGCTGGCGGGTGGAAGCGCTTCCCGGACCCACCGCCCTCATCCCCGCCCTGGTGGCCTCGGGCCTGCCCACCCACCGCTTCACCTTTGAGGGCTTCCTGCCCAAGGCGGGGAAAGCGCGCAAGGAAAGGCTTCTTGCCCTGGCTCGGGAGGGGAGGACCGCGGTGCTCTACGAAAGCCCCCACCGCCTGGCCAAGACGCTTCGGGACCTCGTGGAGGTTTACGGCCCCGAGCACCCCGTAGCCGTGGCCCGGGAGCTTTCCAAGGTGCACGAGGAGATCTTCCGGGGAACCCTGGTGGAGGCCTTGGAGCGCTTTCAGGAACCCAAGGGGGAGTTCGTCTTGGTCCTCGGGCCCAAAACGCCTTCTTCCCCCTCGGGGGAGGCTTGGGCGGGGGTGCTCCGGGCGGAGGGGCTTAGGGGAAGGGAGCTTTTCCGGGCCCTCTTGGAGCGGGGGGTGCCGCGGAACGAGGCCTACCGGCTTTCCATGGAGGAGGCAGAGGAGGACGCATGAGGCGCATCGGGGTTTTCACCAGCGGGGGCGACGCCCCCGGGATGAACGCCGCCATCCGGGCGGTGGTGCGGCAGGCCTACGCCTTGGGCCTCGAGGTCATCGGCATCCGGCGGGGCTACGCTGGGATGATCCTGGGGGAGATGGTGCCCTTGGGGGTGCGGGACGTGGCCAACATCCTGCAACGGGGAGGGACCGTCCTCCTCACCGCAAGGAGCCAGGAGTTCCTCACCCCCGAGGGCCGGGCCAAGGCGGCGAAGAAGCTTATGGAGGCGGGGATTGAGGGCCTGGTGGCCATCGGAGGGGATGGCACCTTCCGTGGAGCCATGCGGCTCACGGAGGAGCACCGCATCCCCGTGGTGGGGGTTCCCGGCACCATTGACAACGACCTCCACGGCACCGACTACACCATCGGCTTTGACACCGCGGTGAACACCGCCTTGGAGGCCATTGACCGCATCCGCGACACCGCGGCGAGCCACGAGCGGGTTTTCTTCATAGAAGTCATGGGGCGGAACGCCGGCTTCATCGCCCTGGACGTGGGCCTGGCGGGGGGGGCGGAGGTCATCGCCGTGCCCGAGGAGCCGGTGGACCCCAAGGCCATCGCCGAGGGACTTCTGGAGTCCCAGCGCCGGGGCAAGACCAGCTCCATCGTGGTGGTGGCGGAAGGAGCGTACCCGGGAGGGGCGGCGGGGCTTCTCGCCGCCATCAAGGAGCACGTGGCGGTGGAGGCCCGGGTCACGGTCCTGGGCCACATCCAGCGGGGCGGGAGCCCCACGGCCAAGGACCGCATCCTGGCGAGCCGCCTGGGGGCGGCGGCGGTGGAGGCCTTGGCCGCGGGGACCAGTGGGGTCATGGTGGGGGAGGTGGAGGGGGAGGTGGAGCTCACCCCCCTCAAGGAGGCGGTGGAGCGGCGCAAGGACATCAACCGGGCCCTACTTGGCCTTTCCCGGGTGCTGGCCCTCTAGGCTAAGGGCCTTGCGGAGCCACGGGGTGCTCCAGGCCAGGCGGAAGGCCTCCCGGGCGAAGGGGCTTTGCGCCACTCCCTGGTAAACGGGGGTGGGAAGGGTGGTGGCGGGGTAGCGCAGGGTGGAGGCGGCGGTCCTTTCCCAGGGGTACCCCGCCCAGAGGCTTAAGGCGAGGAGGAGGCCCAACAGGAGGCCCCCAAGCGTTCCCAAGGTGGCCTCGAGGGCCCGGGAAAGGTGGGGCAAGGGGAGGCTCTTCCCCAAAAGCCCCGCCCCCAGGCCCAACGCCAAAGCCACCCCCCAGCCGGAAAGCCCGAACTGCGCCAAGAGGAGGTAGAGCAGTAAGCCCGCCCCGGCAAAGCCCATCACCACCCCGCCCCGGTGGCCCAGGGCGAGCCCCAAAGCCAGGCTAAAGAGGGCCAACAGGTCCACCCAGGTGAGCATGGGAAGAGTTTACCCCCTGATCTCCCAGCCCCGCTCCCGCACCGCCTGGAAGACCCGGGCCATGGCCGCATCCACCTCCTCGTCGGTGAGGGTGCGCTCGGGGTGGCGGAAGCGGAGGTGGAAGGCGAGGCTCTTGGTGCCGGGCTTGAGGGGCGCCCCCTGGTAAAGGTCAAAGAGGGCGAGGCTTTCCAAATGGGGCCCCGCCGCTTCCTTGAGGAGCCCTTCCACCTCGGCGTAGGGCGTGGCCTCGGGCACCACCACCGCCAGGTCCCGGAGGGCCAGGGGGTAGCGGGAGGGGTCCTGGAAGCGGAAGGCCTTCTCGGGAAGGGGCAGGCGGAGCTCAAAGACCCATACCCGGGGGAGCTCTAACCCCCTTAGCACCTCGGGGTGGACCTCCCCCAAAAACCCCCGTTCCTCCCCCTCCACCCAAAGGCGGCCCGAAACCCCGGGGTGGAGGAAGGGGTAGGGGTGGGCCTCCACCTGGAAGGCCAGGCCGAGCCGGGCGAAGAGGGTTTCCAAAAGCCCCTTTAGGAGGGGGTAGCCGGAAAGCTTCTCCCCAAAGGGAAGCCCCACCCCTTCGCCGAAGAGGAGGCCCGCCAGGTGCGTTTCCTCCCGCACCATCCCTCCTTCCACCCCGTAAACCCGGCCTACTTCAAAGAGGAGGGCCCTTTCCGGCTTGTCCAGGGCCAGGTTTTCCTTGAGGACCTTAAGGAGGCCCGGGAAGAGATGGGTGCGCAAGGCGGCCCGCTCGGGGCTCAAGGGGTTTAGGAGCCGCAGGGGGGGTGGAAAGAGGCGGAAGCGGGGGGCCTCCTCGGGGTCGGCGAAGCTATAGGTGTAGACCTCCTGGAAGCCCAGCCCCGCCAAAAGCTCCCGGAGGCGGCGCTCCTTTTGGTAGGGCCTGCCCACCCCCCGGTTGTCGGGGGCGGGGAAGAAGGCGGGAAGGGCGAGGGGAATGGTCTCGTACCCTTGGATGCGGGCCACCTCCTCCACCAGGTCCTCCTCCAGGGTGAGGTCCAGCCTGCGGCTGGGCGGGGTGACCTGGTAGGGGCCTTCCCCCTCCACAAGGCAACCCAGGCGCTTCAGGATGGCGAGCTGCTCCCCTTCCGGGTAGGCGGTGCCCAGGAGGCGGTTGGCATAGTCCGGGCGGAAGCGGATGGGCTTGGGCGGGGTGGGGTTCCCCGCTTCCAGGATGCCCTCCGCCACCTTGGCCCCCGCCAGGGCCTGGAGGAGGCTTAAGGCCCGCCGCTGGGCGGGGATTTGCCCCAAGGGGTCCACCCCGCGCTCAAAGCGGTAGCTGGCCTCGGTGCGGAGGGCGTGGCGGCGGGCGGTTTTACGGATGGAAATGGGATCAAACTGGGCCACCTCCAGGGCGATGGCTTCCGTGTCCTCCCGCACCTCGCTTTCCGCCCCGCCCATGACCCCGGCAAGGCCCACGGGGAAGCTCTCCTCTCCCCGGTAGCTGGCGATGACCAGGTCCTCGGGATGGAGAGTGCGCTCCACCCCGTCCAGGGTGCGAAGCCGCTCCCCGGGCCGGGCCCGCCGCACCAGGATGCCCTCCCCCAGGAAGCGCAGGTCAAAGGCGTGCATGGGCTGGGCCCGTTCCAGCATCACGTAGTTGGTGATGTCCACCACGTTGCTGATGGGCCGCATCCCCGCGGCGAAAAGCGCCCTTTGCAGCCAAAGGGGGCTTGGCCCCACCCGAAGCCCGAAGGCGTAGCCCAGGGTGAAGTGGGGGGCACCCTCCGGGTCCTCCACCCTGAGGCCAAAGGGGATGGGCACCGCCTCGGTCCTCAGGTCCACCTCGGGCGCCTTTAGGGCGTAGCCCAGGGCGTGGAGGTCGTAGGCCAGGCCCAGAAGCCCCAGGGCGTCGGGGCGGTTGGGGGTGACCTCGAGGTCCAACACCACCTCCTCGGGCCAAGCCTCCGCCAAGGGGGTGCCGGGGGGAAGGGCGTCTTGGGGGAATTCCAGAAGCCCCCCGCCATACTCCCCCACCCCGAGCTCCTTGGGGGAGAGGGCCATGCCGTGGGAGACCACTCCCTGGATGGTCCGCTCCCCGATGCGCATCCCCCCCACCTCCGCCCCAGGGAGGGCCAGGGCCACGCCGATGCCCGCCCGGGCGTTTCCCGCCCCCGAGACCACCTCCACCACCCTTCCCGCATCCAGCACCAGGCGCTTGAGCCCGGTGCCGGGGATGGGGCTTGCCTCCAGCACCCGGGCGAAGACCACCTCCTTGGGGATGCGGAAGATGCGCTCTATCTGGTCCGTTTCAAAGCCCAGCCCCGCCAGGCGCTCTTCCAGGACCTCCGGGCTTTCCAGCTCCGGCACGTATTCCTTAAGCCAGGAGAAGGGCACCCTCATAGGATCCCCCTGAACTGCTCCAGGAACTTAAGCCTTCCTCCAAAGAAGTAGCGGATGTCCGGGATACCAAAGCGGAGCATGGCGAGCCTCTCTATGCCGAGCCCGAAGGCGAAGCCCGTGACCCCATGGTAGGCCGGGGGGAGGCCCAGGCGCTTCCGGTGGGCGTCCACCGCCTGGAAGACCTTGGGGTGGACCATCCCCGCACCCCCGAGCTCCAGCCATTTCCTCCCCTCCGGCCACCAGATGGCGAACTGGGCCCCGGGTTCCACGAAGGGGAAGTAGACGGGTTGGAAGCGCACCCTAGCCTCGGGGCCGTAAAGGGCCTGGGCCAGCTCAAAGATGGCCCCCTTCAGGTGGGCCATGGTGATGCCTTCCCCCACCACCAGCCCCTCCAACTGGTGGAAGACCGCCTCGTGGGTGGCGTCCGTCTGCTCAAAGCGGAAGACCCGCCCCGGCACCACGATGCGGAAGGGGGGAGTGTGGGCCACCATGTAGCGCACCTGCATGGGGGAGGTGTGGGTGCGCAAGAGGAGCTTCCCCTCCGCCTCCTCCCCCAAGGGACCCGGCACCCGGTAGGCTCCCTCCAGCCAGAAGGTGTCCCACATGTCCCGCGCCGGGTGGTGTTCGGGGATATTTAGGGCGTCAAAGTTGAAGCGCTCGCTTTCCACCTCGGGGCCCTCCACCGCCTCGTAGCCCAGGGCCTGGAAGATGGCCACGAGCTCCCGCTCCATGAGGGTGATGGGGTGAAGCCCCCCCGAAAAGAGGCGCACCCCCGGCAAGGAAACGTCCAGCCGCTCCCGCTCCAGGGCCTCCTGGAGCGCCGCTTCTTCCAGCTCCCGCGCCCGGTCCTCCAGGGCCTTTTCCAGGGCCTCCTTGAGGGCGTTGAGCTCCTGCCCCCGCCGCTTCTTCTCCTCCAGGGGCAGGTGGGCCAGGGCCTTCAGGGCCTCGGTGACGAGGCCTTTTTTGCCCAGGTAGCGGGCTTTTAGGGTTTTGAGGGCCTCGAGGCTCTCTGCCTCGCGGATGGCGGCCAAGGCTTCTTCCAGCTCCCGCATCCCTTAGAGAATACCCCGAAAGGGCCTAAAGGGAGGCGGCGAGCCTTCGGAAAAGGGCCGGGGCCTCCGGGGCCCCGCCCCCGTCTTGCCAGGGGAAGCGAAGGTCCCTTAGGGGGCCTTCCCCAACGCCCATCCCCCGGGGGAAAAGGGGACGCAGGTCCAAAGGCCCCGCCTCCTCCCCCCCGAAGGCCGCGGCGAAGCGGGCCACCTCCCCCTCGGGGCCGAAGTGGTAGGCGTAAAGCCACCAAGCCTCTCCTTCCTTCAGGGCGAAGAGGAAGCGGGGCTCGGGGGAAAGCTCGGGGAACGCCCCAAGGAAGGGGCGGCGCAGGAAGCGGGAGGCCCGCCCCGGCCGCAGGCGGAAGACCACCTCGAGGGCCTCGCCCAGAAGGCCGAAGCTTCCCACAAAGGGGCGCACCAGGTCGTACCCCTGGACGTTCTTCACCACCACCCCCCCGGCCCGCACCACCCGGCCCTTGGGGGTGCGGAAGGTGAGGCCCAGGACCTCCGCGGGGAAGAAAAAGTTCTGGGCGAAGCCTCCCCGGGCCACGAGCCCCCCCACCCCCCCGGGAAGCTCCACCGGGGGAAAGGGGGGGTGGAGGCCCGTGCCCCGGAGGGCTTCGTGGATGGCGAGAAGGTCCGTTCCGGCCTCGGCCACCAGGTACTGGTCGGCGGCGTGGAGCTCCATAGGGCCAATCTAGCGCACGGGGGCCAGGAGAAAGGCCAAGGCGCCCAGGGCCATCCCCACCCCCACCGCCAGGGGAAAGTTGTGAAGAAAAAAGGGGTAGAGGAGGCCCGCCAGGGTCCCGCCCAAGTAGAAGCTCGCCACGTAGGTCCCGCTCACCCCCGCCCCCCTTCGCCCCGCCGCCCCCGAGGCCAGGCTTTGGGCGGTGAAGAGGGCGGCCATCAGGAGGACGAAGCCCAGGACCAGGTGGGGCGGGGGGAGGAAGAGAAGCCCCATCCCCCCTAAGGCCAAGGCGAAGGCCAGGCGGAAGGTGGCCACCGCCCCAAACCGCCGGGCCAAGACGCCGGAAAGGGCGCTTCCCGGGATGCCGCAGAGGTAGGCCAAGTAGACCAAACCCACCTGCCCGGGGCCGTAGCCCCATTCCAGGAGGCGG
The DNA here is from genome assembly GCF_022760915.1 of Thermus thalpophilus. Taxonomy (NCBI): domain Bacteria; kingdom Thermotogati; phylum Deinococcota; class Deinococci; order Thermales; family Thermaceae; genus Thermus; species Thermus thalpophilus. The sequence continues at coordinate 63,032 of NZ_JAKTNS010000006.1, forward strand.
TAGGGGAGTAGGTTGGCGAGGAAGAGGTTCAGAAAGAGGAGAATAGCCCCCACGGCGTAGAGGGGGAAGGCCGTTAGGTCGTACCGGGGCCTTCCCAGGGGGGGAAGGGCGGCGGGGGCCCGGAGGACGAGAAGGCCCAGGAGAAGGGCGGGGAGGGAGAGGAGAAGGAGGGCCCCCCGCACCCCAAGCCCCTCCGCCAAAAGCCCCGCCAGGACCCGGCCCAACCCCCCTCCGAGGACGTTGCCCGCCATGTAAAGCCCCGCCATCTCCAAGGCCCGCTGGGGGTAGAGGAGGGGCACCAGGGCGATGGCCAAGGCGGGCACCAAGGCCGCCCCCACCCCTTGGAGGAGGCGGAAGAGGGTCCAGAGGAAGAGGCTTGGGCTCAAGGCCCCCAAAATCCCGCCCAGGCCCACCAGGAGAAGCCCCCCGCCCAGGAGGGCGCCCGCCGGCCAGGGGAAGCGGGGCACCAGGGGGGAGAGGAGGACCAAAAGGAGGAGGGGAAGCCCCATGCCCGGCCCCGCCGCCCCCGGGGGGGCGTGGTGGAGCCTTTCCAAAAGGGGTAGGAGGGGGACCACGGCGTAGAGGGCGCTGTAAAGGGCCACGCCGGAGAGGAGGACGGCCAGGCGCATCCCCCTTATGCTAGGCCCATATGCGGGTCCTAGAGGTGGCCTTGCCCCTTCCTCTTCCCCCCATGAGCTACCTGCCCCCCCTGGGGGCCGAGGGGGAGGAGGCCTTGGGGCGGCGGGTGGCGGTGCCCTGGCGGGGGGAGGTGCGGCTTGGGGTGGTGGTGGGGGAGGGGGGAAGGCCCTCCCACGCCCTCCGCCACGCCATCGCCTACCTGGACCAGGGCCCTTACCTGCGCCCGGAGGAGATCCTCTTCCTGGAGGAGGCCGCCCGCTACCTCTTCGCCCCCCTGGGCCAGGTCCTGGCCGACCTCCTTCCCCCCTTCCCCGAGGTGCGCCACCGGGTGCGGCTCTACCCGGGGGCGGACCCGGGCCTGCTGCCCAAGGGCCTCGAGGCCCTAACCTCCTGGCAAGACGCCAAGGGGTTTGACCCGAAGCTTTTGGACCCCTTACGGGAGGCCGGGCTTTTGGAGGAGGAGGTGGCCTTCACGGAGGGAAAGAGGGTCTTAAGGCCCCTCAAGGAGGCTCACCCCGACCCGGAGCTCAACCGGGTGCTCCAGACCCTTCACTCCCTCGGCCAGGCGGAAAGCCTCTCGGCCCTGGCCCGGGTGGCAGGGGTGGGGGTGGGGCGGGTGAAGCGGCTTCTGGCCGAGGGGTATGTGGGCTACGGCCCTCCCCTTCCCCCCTCTCGGGAAGGGAAGGACGTGGCGCCTCTATTCCTCCCCGAGCGGCCCGGGCGGGTGAACGGGGGGCGGCTTGGGGAGCGGGTGCGCCTCCTGAAGGGGCTTTTGGCCGAGGGGAACCACCTGGTCCTCTTCCCCGAGGTGAGCCTCCTGGAGAAATTCTTGGAATACTTCCCCGAGGCCAAGCCCTACCACGGGGGGCTTCCCCTTTGGGAGCGGGAGGCGTTTTTTAGGAGGCCGGGCGGGGTCGTCTTCGCCACCTACCCCGGGCTCCTCCTCCCCTTCACCCCCGCCTCCTTGGTGGTGGTGGAGGAGGGAAGCGAAAGCTACAAGCTCCCCTCCGGCACCCGGGCCTTCATCCCCCCCTTGGCGGAGCTTAGGGCGAGGCTTTTGGGGGTGCCCCTCACCTACCTTTCCCTGGTGCCTGCGGTGGAGGTCTTGGAGCGGCCGGGCCTCACCTTTCCCGTGCCCAAGCCGCGCCTGCTCCTCTTGGACCTGAGGCGGGAGAAGGGCTTCCCCCTCACGGGGCGGGCTTGGGCGCTCCTCAGGCAGGTGGAGGAAAAGGGCCGGCAGGCCCTGGTCCTCGCCGCCCGCAAGGGGTATAGCGCCCTCCTCCTCTGCGCCGACTGCGGCTACAAGCCCACCTGCCCCGACTGCGCCCTCCCCTTGCGCTACCACAAGGGGGGGAAGGGGAGGCTTCTTTGCCACCAGTGCGGCCACGAGGAGGCTCCCCCCGCCCTCTGCCCCGTGTGCGGCTCCACCCTCCTGGAGCCCAAGGGCCCTGGGCTGGAGTGGCTCCAGGAAGTGTTGCGGCATAAGCTTAGCCTTCCCGTCTACCGCTACGCCAAGGACGCCCGGGACGACCTTACTCCCCTCCTCCAAGGGGCTCCGGGGGTGGTGGTGGGGACCACGGCCCTCCTCAGGGGTCCCGTCCTCCCCGAGCTCGCCCTCGTCCTCCTGCCCTACGCCGAGGGGTTTTTGCTGGAGGCGGACTTCCGGGCGGCGGAGCGGTACCACCGCCTCCTTTGGGCCCTCACCGAGCTCCGCCCCGGCAGGAGACCCCTCCTTGCCCTCCAGACCTACCACCCCGACCACCCCGCCCACGAAGCCCTCCTGGAGGGGAGCGTGGAGGCCTTCCCCTGGGCGGAGAAGGCCCTGCGGGAGGCCCTGGACTACCCGCCCAAGGTGCGCATGGTGAAGCTGGAGGTGGCCCACCGCAAGGAGGAGCGGGCCTTGGCGGAGGCCTACGCCCTCCTGGAGGCCCTAAAGGGGGTGGCCCGGGAGGGGGAGGTGCTGGGGCCCGCCCCGGCCCCCGTGCCCCGGGTGAAGGGGCTATACGTCTTTCACCTCCTCCTGAAGGGGAGCACGGAGCGGCTCGCCGAGCTTCTCTCCCGCCTGGACCGCCGCCGCTTTAAGCTGGACCCCGACCCCCACCGCTTCGTGGGGCTTTTGGAGGATTAACATGGCCCTTGTGGAGGCAAGGGCCTGGATGGAGGTGGACCTAAAGGCCCTTTGGGCCAACTGGCGCTTCCTTTCCGCAAGGGCAAAGGGGGAGGTGATCCCCGTCCTCAAGGCGGACGCCTACGGCCACGGGGCCTTGCCCCTGGCCCGCTTCCTTTTCCAGAAGGGGGCGCGGCGGGTGGCGGTGGCCGCGGTGGGGGAGGGGCGGGCCCTGCGGGAGGGGGGCGTGGAGGGGGAGGTCCTCCTCCTGGGAAGCCTCCACCCCTTGGAGGCGGAGGAGGCCCTTAGGTGGGGCCTCACGCCTACCCTTTCCACCCTCGAGGCCGCAAGGGCCCTGGCGGGGCGGGCAAGGGCCCTGGGGCTCACGCCCCGGGCCCACCTCAAGGTGGACACCGGGATGAACCGGGTGGGCTTCCCCTGGGAGGAGGCCCTCCCTGCCCTAAGGGCGGTGGAGGCCTTGGGCATCCGGGTGGAGGGGGTCTACAGCCACCTGGCCACCGCGGGGGAGGATGCTGCCTTCGTGGAGGTGCAGCGCCGCCGCTTCCAGGAGGTGCGGAAGGCCCTTGGGGAGGGGTACTTTTACCACCTGGAAAACTCCTTGGGCCTCCTCCTCCACGGCGGGGAGAACGTGCGGGTGGGGCTCGCCCTCTACGGCCTCGTCCCCGGCTTCGGCCTGAAGCCCATCCTCCGCCTCCTCGCCCGGCCCACCCTGGTGAAGCGCCTGAAGGCGGGGGACCGGGTGGGCTACGGGGGAGAGTATGTGGCCCGAGGGGGGGAGTGGCTCGCCACCCTGCCCGTGGGCTACGCCGACGGCCTTCCCCGGGGGGCGGTGGCCTGGGTGCGGGGGCCTTCCGGGGCTCTTTGCCCCGTGGCGGGGCGGATCTCCATGGACCAGACCACGGTCCTCCTCCCCGGGCCCGTGGGCCTGGAGGCGGTCTTTGAGGTCCTCTCCCCCGACTTCGGCCCCACGGGGCTCCTGGCCTGGGCCGAGGCCCGGGGCACCATCCCCTACGAGGTGGCGGTCCACCTCTCCCGCCGCCTTCCCCGCTTTTACCTTTACGATTAGCCTGTGCAGGCGGTTCGGCTCTTCCAGGGATACCTCTGGCACCCCAAGGAGGCCTCCTTGGACCTGAAGGCCCTCCTCCCCGAGGAGGTCCTGGGGGCGAGGCTCCTCCTGGACGAGGTCCCCCCACCCCTCCCCTTCTTTGAGGACGGCACCCCCACCCACACCCAGCGCTTTCACCAGCTCACCCTCCTCCTCCTCACGGAGGACCCCCCTGAGGCGCTAAGGCCCGTGGCGGAGGAGGCGGCGAGGCTCTTAGGAGCCTGCCTCGAGGCCCTTCCCCCCGGGGTGGGGTGGCTTCTCTTGGAGGACCTGAGGCCCCTTTAGCGCCGAAGGAGAAAGGCGAGGAGGAGGGAAACCCCTCCCAGGGCAAAGGCCAGGAGGCTTTCCCACCTCAGGGCGAAGCCCTGGGGCCGAAGGGGCTTGAGAACCCCCTTCTGGTAGGCCTCCACCTGGTCCAAGGGCCTTTCCGCCAGAAGGTCCACCACCGGGGGGCTTCCTGGGGGGGCGCCCAGGGTCCAGGGCCCCCCTTCCCCGCCCGCAGGCCGCAGGTACCAGGGGGCGAAGGGGTCAAAAAGCCCCACCGCCCCGTAAACCCCGTACCGCCCCGGGGGAAGCCCCGTGCCCAAGGCCACCCATTCCCCTTCCCGCCAAGCCCGCACCGCCTCCCGCCCGCCCCCCGGGGTGCGCTTCTCCGCCCCGAAGCCCGTGAGGACGTAGGCCACTTCCCACCCCTCCCCTTGGGGGGTGGTGAGGCCTGGGAGGAGGGTCTCCTCGCCCCCTTTTTCCGTGTCCAGCCAGAGGACCACCGTGGCCAGGCTGAAGCCCAGGGGGCCTTCCAGGGGGTTAGGGTAGCGGGCGAGGCGCACCTTGAGGACCAGTTCCCCCCTGTCCTCCCCCGCCACCGCCAGGAGGTCGGCGTACCCCTCCCCCGCCTCCCGGAAAAGGGCTGCCCGGGGGTAGAGGTAGGCCAGGCCCTGGTCGTCGCCCAAGGGGTCTTGGAAGAGGAAAAGCACGCCCACCTTTATACCAGGCCCAGGAGGGCTTGGACCACCTTCTTGGGGTCGTGTTGGGCCAAGGGGCCCTCCTCGCGGAAGTCCCCCGTGAGGACCCGCACCCCATCGGCGGCGAAGGGCCGGGGGTCAAAGGTCACGGGGTGGCGCCCCTCGGCGGCGTAGCGCTTCAGCACCTCCTCCGGGATGGGGGCGGTGTGCACCAGGACCACCTCGGGCCTCCGCCCCAGGTGGTGGGCCACGGCCTTGTAGTGCTCGTAGGCGGTGTAGCCGTCCGTCTCCCCGGGCTCGGTCATGAGGTTCGCCACGTAGACCAAGGGAGCCTTGGCCTGCTGCACCGCCTTCTGAAGGGGCTTGGGCAGGAAGCTTGGGATCACGCTGGTGTAGAGGCTTCCCGGGCCCAGGACCAAAAGCTCCGCCCGGGCGATGGCCTCCAGGGCCTCCGGCATCACCGCCTCGGGTTCGGGTTCCAGGAAGACCTCCCGGATCCGCCCCCGCCTTTCCCGGATGGCCACCTCCCCCACCACCTCCCCCCCGTCCTGGAAGCGGGCCTTCAGGCGCACCGCCTCGGGGGTGGCGGGGAGGACCTGGCCCCTCAGGTTCAGGATGGCGTTGGCCTCCCGCACCGCCTCGGCGAAGTCCTCCGAGGCCTCAAAGAGGGTCACCAGGAAGAGGTTGCCGAAGGTGTGCCCCTTAAGCTCCCCCCGGTCAAAGCGGTGGGCGAGGAGCTCGGGCAGGGCGGGGTGGTCGGAGAGAGCGGCCAAGCAGTCCACCAAATCCCCCACCGCCGGCAGGCCGTAGGAGAGGCGAAGCCGCCCCGTGGAGCCCCCGTCGTCCGTCACCGCCACAAGGGCGGTGGTGTGGACGGTGTGCTCCTTAAGCCCCCTGAGCACCCGGGAAAGCCCCGTCCCCCCGCCGAAGGCCACCACCTTGGGGCCCCGTTCCAGCCGTCGGCGCACGTAGACCCTCTCCGGCACCTCCTCGGGCTCGGTGAGGGCGGCGAGCATGCTCCGGTTCATGGCCCATATTCCTAGGACGGCCAGCAGAAGCCCCCCGAAAAGGAGGCCCCAGGGCCAGGGGCCCCCGAGGCCCAAGGTGGGCAGGAGCTCGGCGAGCCCCACCCCGAAGAGGAGGACCCCGAGGAGGGCGAGGAGGGCGAAGCGCTTCACCCGCATCCCCGGGTAAAGCCAGCGCAAGGAGGGGGGGCTAAGCCTCCTTTTCCACATCCCGGTGGGTCACCTCCACGCGGAAGCGCCCGGAGAGCTCCTCCGCCAGCCGCTCCGCCACCGCCACGCTCCGGTGCCTCCCCCCCGTGCAGCCCACGGCCACGGTGTAGAAGGCCCGCCCCTCCGCCCTCGCTCCCTCCGCCGCCAAGCCCGCCACGGTGAGGAGGGCGCGGTAGTAGGCCTCCAGGTCCTCCCGGAAGACGTAGGCCTTCACCTCGGGGTCCAGGCCGCTTTTGGGCTTGAGGGCGGGGTCGTAGTGGGGGTTGGGAAAGGGGCGCACGTCCAGGACCAGGTCCGCCTCCGAAGGCGGCCCCCACTTAAAGCCGAAGGAGAGGAGGCGCAAGGTAAAGCCCGCTTCCTCCCCCAAGAAGCGCACCAGGGCTTCCTTGAGGGCCCGAGGGGAGAGGTCGGAGGTGTCCAGGACCAGGTGGGCTAGGCCCCTGAGGCCCCCTAAGGCCTTCCGCTCCTCCTCTATCTCCCGCATGAGGTTCCCCGCCCCCAGGGGGTGGAGGCGGCGGGTGAGGTTGTAGCGCCTTAGGAGCACCTCGGGGCGGGCCTCGAGGAAGACCACCACCGGTCTAAGCTCCGCCAAGGCCCCTTCCAGCTCGGCGAAGAAGGGGAGAGCCCGGGCGTCCAGCACCACCCCAGCCCGCTCCATCCCTCGGGCGGAAAGCTCCTCCAGAAGGGGTTTCCAGAGGCTTGGGGGGAGGTTGTCCACCATGAAGTAGCCCTGGTCTTCCAAAAACCCCTTGGCCGTGGTCTTCCCCGCCCCGGACAGCCCGGTGAGCACCAAAAAGCGCATCCTCCTGACTATACCCGCCTCCTAAGCCAGAGGTTGAAGAGGGCCATGAGAAAGAACCCGGGGAGCCCCACCACCCCTATCAGGAGGTCGTGCGTCCTTTCCACCGCCACCAAGGAAAGCCCCGCCACGGCGTTTAGCGTGCCGTGGAGGAGGGCCGCCGCCAGGATGGATCCCCCCTTCTCCCGCACGTGGAGGAGGGCCGGGGTGAGGAGGAGGGTGAAGAGGATCGTCATGGGGACGCCCAGAAGGGGCTCTTTGGGGTAGTTGTGCCCGGCGAGGACCAAGGGGGCGTGCCAGAGACCCCAATAAAAGCCGATCTCCAGGCTGGCGGGCCAGAAGCCCCGCTCCCGGAGCTTTTCCCAGAGGTAGCCCCGCCAAAAAAGCTCCTCCCCCAAGGCGGCCAAGAGGTTCACCGTGGCCCCGGCCAGGAGCCCTTGGAGGAGAAGAAGGGCCCAAAGGGCGGCTTCCGGAAGCGCCGGGGCCTCCGGGGGGAGGAGGCCCTTCAAGCCCTTCCAGGCCCCAAAGGGGAGGCTTAAGGGGAGGGAGAGGAGGGTGAGGCCCACGGGGAACAGCCAAGCGAAAAGCCAGTAGCGGTTGGGCCTAGGGGAGAGGGGAAGCCTCAGGCCTTCCCTTCGGGCGAAATAAAGGGCCACAAGCCCGGGGACCCACATGTAGAGGAACCCGAAGACGGCGTTTTCCCAAGAGGGGCTCCCCCACCTGCCCCCAAGGAGGTAATAGGCGAGGAAAAGCCCCCAGGAAAGCCCGTAGACCCAGTAGATGGCCTTCATGGCGTCCACCGGGTGGGGTCCAAAGGGTTTGGCAAAAGCTCCCTCCCGTCCTTGGGAAGCAAGGCCCCTTCTACCCGCCTGGCCTCCACCGGGCGAAGCCGCCTAGGGTTCGCCTCCCGTTTCGCCTCCATCCGCATCCTCCCACCTCCCCGCCTTCTTGGCCGCCTCCTTCAGGAGGTACTCTATCTGGGCATTCACGCTCCTGAGCTCGTCCTGGGCCCACTTTTCCAAGACCCGGTAGAGCCTCGGGTCCAGGCGCAACAAAAACCGCTTCTTCTCCTCCTTCACCCCGCTCCTTCAGGTGTACAAGGTGCCCACGTTCACCACGGGCTGGGCCTGGGCCTCGGCCACCAGGGCCACCATGAGGTTGTTCACCATGGCCGCCCGGCGTTCCTCGTCCAGGCCCAGGCCATGGGCCTCGAGGCCCGCCAAGGCCTCCTTCACCATGTCCACCGCCGCTTCCACGATGAGCTTCCGCGCCGCGATCACCGCCAGGGCCTGCTGCCGCCGAAGCATGGCCTGGGCCACCTCGGGGGCGTAGGCCAGGTGGGTGATCCGGGCCTCCAGGACCTCCACCCCCGCCACCCGTAGCCGCTCCTCCACCTCGGCCTTGAGCTCCTCGGCCACCTCCTCGGGGTTGCCCCTAAGGGAGCGCCCCTCGGCATCGTACGGGTAGCGGCTCGCCAGGGCGCGGATGGCCGCCTCCGCCTGGATGGCCACGAAGGCTTCGTAGTTTTCCACCTGGAATAGGGCCTTGGCCGTGTCCACCACCCGCCAGACCACCACGGCGGCGATCTCAATAGGGTTGCCTTGGGCGTCGTTCACCTTGAGCCGGTCCGAGGTGAAGTTGTGGACCCTCAGGGAAACCCGCCGCCTTGCGGCCAGGGGGTTGGCGAAGTGGAAGCCCTCCTCCCGCACGCTCCCCACGTAGCGCCCCAGGAAGACCAGGACCGCTCCCTCGTTGGGCTGCAGGGTGAAGAGGCCGGCCAGAAGGAGGCCGCTTGTGAGGAGAGCGGGAAGGAGGTGCCAAAGGTAGGCGAGCTCCCGCTCCCGCACCAAGCCGTACCCCGCCCACCCGAACCACAGGAGGGCCAGGAGGAGGAGGAAAAGACCCAAGAAGCCGCTAACCCGCCACGCCGGAAACTCCTTGACCTCACGCATCTTTGCTCCTTTCTAGTTCCGGAACACCACCTCTTCCCGGGCGAAGACCCGTACGGAAAAGCCCAGGGCCAAGGCGGCGTAAACCAAGGTGGACCCCCAGGCCAAAGCGGCCTGCGCGGGGGTGGCGGTTCCCTTGAGGAGGGCGTCCATGAGGAGGGCCACGTTGAAAAGGGGAAGGAGGTGGTGCCACGTCTCCAGCTCCAAGAAGCCCCTAAACTGCAGGAAAAGGAGGGGCAAGAGGGCGACGAGTTGCAAGGGGGCCAGGTAGCTTTGCGCTTCCTTGTAGCTCCTGGCGTAAAGCCCGAGGCCCACCATCACCGCCCCCATGAAGAGGGCGAGGAGGGAAGCAGAGAGGAAAAGGGCCACGAAGCTCGCCCCATCCAGGACCACCCGCCCGCCCAGGTCCAGCACCTGGCCCGTTTCCGTCAGGATCCCCCCGCCATAGCGGGCGGCCAAGGCCCCGCCCAAGGCTAGGCCCAAAAGCCCCGCCACCCCGGAAAGGAGGGCCATGACCACCGTGGCCAGGGTTTTGCCCAAGGCGATCTGCCATAGGGGCACGGGGGCCATCAGGAGGGCCTCGAGGGTCCCCTTTTCCTTCTCCCCTGCCGTGGCGTCCACCGCCACCACCTGCCCCCCGGAAAGGACGAAGACCACCAGGAAAAAGGGGAGGAGGAACCCCAAAAGCCCCCCGGCCCGTTCCCGCTCGGGGGAGGCGTCCAGAACCTCCACCCGAAAGGGTTGGAGCACCTCCACGGGCACCCCCCGCCGCGCCAGGGCCTCGGCCACCTTGGCCTCCTTGAGGGCCTGCAGGGCGCTTTGCACCTTGCCCGCCACCACCCGGCCCTCCGTCACCCCCCCGGAAAGGCGGGCGTAGATGCGGTAGACGCCCTCCCGGTAAAGGACCCCGGCGGGGTAGTTTCCCTCCCGCACCGCGCCTTCCGGGTCCTCCACGGCCACGGGGGCCAGGTTGGCCTGGCGCAGGGCCGAAAGCGCCTCTTCCGGGAGGCCTGCCACTGCCACCTCCTGCCGCTTTTCCGCCGCCCCTTGCATGAGGCGGTTCAGGAGGAGGCTCGGACCGAACATGAAGACGGGCATGAGGAGCACGGGCAGCACCAAGGTGGAGAAGACGAGCTTCCGGTCCCGGAAGACCTGGACAAGCTCCTTCCAGAGGATGCGGTAGATCCCCTTCACGCCGCCTCCTTTACCGCCTGGATGAAGGCCCGCTCCAGGCTTCCCTGGCCCAGGGCTAGGGCCTCGGTCTTGGTGCCCTCGTAGACCAGGCGGCCCTGGTGCAAGAAGCCCACCCGGTCCGCCACCTCCTCCGCCTCCGCCATCACGTGGGTGGAGTAGACCAAGGTGTTCCCCAGGTCCCGGTAGGCCTTGACGAAGTCCAAAAGGGCCCGCCGGGCGAAGACGTCCAGCCCCGCCGTGGCCTCGTCCAGGAGGAGGACGGGGGGGCGGTGCAGGATGGCCCGGGCGATGACCACCTTCTGCCGCATGCCCGTGGACATCTCCATGACCTTTTTGTCCAGGGCCTCTTCCATCCCCAAAAGCCCCGCGACCCAGTCCAGGGCCTGGCGGAAGGCTTGGCCCTGAAGGCCGTAAAAACCGGCGAAAAAGGTCAAGACTTCCCGCCCGGTGAGGCGGTCGTAGACCCGCATCCCCCCGTTCACCAAGCCCAGGCGCTGGCGCACCGCCAAGGGGGCTTCTCCCACGTCAAACCCCGCCACCCGGGCCGTGCCCGCCGTGGGCTTCACCAAGGTGGCCAGGACCCGCAAGGTGGTGGTCTTGCCCGCCCCGTTGGGCCCCAGGAGGGCGTAGACCTCCCCGGGGTTCACCCGGAAGGATAGGCCCTCCACCGCCCGGTGGGTGCGGTAGCGCTTGGTCAACTGGATGACTTCAATCATATAGCGATATGATATCACACCCTGACTTCCCGTCAACGCCCATAATGGGAGGAGGATGAAGGCCATGACCTTCTGGGTGAAGCCGGAAAGCTCCATCGGGGCTTTGCCCGAGGCCAAGGACCTGGTGCAAGACCTCTTGGAGCTTTTCTACGAGTACTTCCCCGAGTACGAGGGGTGCCTGGGCTTTTCCCAGTCCCCCCGGCGCCCCCGCTACCTCTTCCTCTACATGGAGGGCCCCTGCGGCGGGCTTCTGCCCTCCGCTGCCTCCTTCCTAAAGGGACTTTTGCAGACTGCCTTCCCCGGGGCCGAGGTGCGGGTTTACGGCAAGCCCTGGCCCTAACGCCGCTTCTTGACGAGCCAGGCTTCTTCCCGCACCCCCGTGCGGGCGTTCACCACCCGGGCCAGGACGAAGAGAAGGTCGGAAAGCCGGTTCAGGTAGCGGATGGCCTCGGGGTTCACGGGCTCTTCCCGGCTTAGGGCCACCACCTTGCGCTCGGCCCGGCGCACCACGGTGCGGGCCAGGTGCAAGGCCGCGGCCGCGGGGTGCCCCCCGGGCAGGATGAAGCCCGTGAAAGGGGGGCTTTCCTCCATGTAGCGGTCAATGGCCTTTTCCAGGGCTTCCACGTCCCGGGCGTCCATGCGGGCGATGTTTTTCTCGTAGGGGCTTCCCATGCGGGTGGCCAGGTCCGCCCCCAGGTCAAAAAGGGCGTTTTGCACCCGCTCCAACAGGTCCTGCAGGTCCAGGTGCTCCCCGGGCAGGAGGCTCCGGGCCAGGCCGATGGCGGAGTTGGCCTCGTCCACGGTGCCGTAGGCCTCCACTCGGGGGTGGGCCTTCACCACCCGCTCGGCCCCGTAAAGGCCAGTTTCCCCGGTGTCACCGGTTTTGGTGTAGATCTTCATGGCCCCATTGTAGAGGGGGCTTGAAGGGCAGGTGGGGAGGCCCTAGACTGGGTGAACGGGCCTGGAAGGGGCTTCCGGGCCTGGTGTGGGGCCCCATCGTCTAGCGGTCAGGACGCGGCCCTCTCAAGGCCGAAACGGGGGTTCGATTCCCCCTGGGGTCACCATGGGCGGCTAGCTCAGCTGGTCAGAGCGCTCGCCTTACAAGCGAGAGGTCAGAGGTTCAAATCCTCTGCCGCCCACCACGATGGAAAGGCAAAACTCCCCGCCTTGATAGTGAGGCGGGGAGGCCCTTTTATGGTAATAAGGGCTCGAGGCCCCATCCTTGTGGCTTTGAGGGGCTGAGGGAGTTGGCCGTTTTGCTGACCCAAGCTGTTGAGTGCTTCATCATTTTGGACCAGTAAGGTGGGTAATCCACATTCCGCACCCCCCTCACCACTGTTGGGGATGGAACCCTCACCCGCTTTAGAGGTTTACCACCTGGCCCACCTGGGCCTGGTGGCGGGCATCATGGACCGCACGGCCTAGACCGGGGGAGAAGGTCTCCACTCAAGGCCGCCGTCCTGAACGCCCTGGGCTTCGTCGCCTCTCCCCACCTCTTTGGACACTTCCTCCAAGGCAAGCCCACCGAGCACCTCCTGGGCCCTGGGGTCACCCCGGAGCGCTTGAACGATGACCACATGGGCCGGATGCTGGACACCCTGTACGAGGCCGGGGTGACGGAGGTGTTCCTGGAGATCGCCAAGGCGGCGGGGGGAGGTGGCCGGGGAGCATCCTGTGGCCCTTCGGGTGGTGCACGGGTACAGCCGTGACCATTGGCCGGACCTCAAGCGGTGGGTGGTGAACCTGGTTTGCGCCGACAGGGGGGGCATTCCCCTGCTTTACGCCCCGGGGGATGGGAACCCGTCGGATCGGGAGGCGTTGGTTTCCCTGGTGGCCCGGTACCGGGGGTTCCTGGACCTGGGGGAGGTGGTGGTGCTGGACGGGGCCAGCTACAGCTGGGGGAACCTCAGGGCCCTGGATGGCTTCTCCTGGATCCTGAGGGTTCCCGCCACCCTGAAGAAGGCGCAAGCCCTCTTGAGGGCGGAGAAGGACCTCTTTGGGGCTCGGTTCTCGCCGGGGAAAGCCGCGCTTGCCCATGGGGTTAGGATGCATAGACCTAACGGATTTTGCAAGGCAAGCCCACAGCTGGTGGGCTTGCCTTGCAAAGGTCAGGAGGACGGGTGTATATCTCTCTCCTGATGGGC
>NZ_JAKTNS010000070.1:0-3271 GCF_022760915.1 Thermus thalpophilus
TCTCTCCCTTCTCCCGCCCCCTCCGGGGTACAAGGCAATTTACTAGGCAAGCCCCGCCAAGGTTGACCCCGCTTTGTCCAGGTGTTATCCTTCCCTGAGACAGGAGGTGGGGAATGAAGCGGCTCTGGATTGGATGGTTGGCGCTGCTCTTGCTTGGGGCCTGGCCCGCCCTGGCGCAGCAGTCCCGGCTTGAGGTGGTGAAAAGCCGCGGGCGTTTGGTCTGCGGGGTGAACGCCGTTCTGCCCGGCTTCGGCTTCCTTGACCAGAGGACGGGCAAGTACGCGGGCTTTGACGTGGAGTTTTGCCGGGCGGTGTCCGCCGCCCTCTTCGGCGACCCTGACAAGGTGGACTACGTGCCCCTGGATGCCCGGGTCCGGTTCCAAGCGGTGCAAAACGGCGAGGTGGACGTGGCGTTCCGCAACACCACGGTGACGGCCAACCGGGATGGCGCCTTGGGTGTGGACTTCCTGCCCGTGACCTTTTACGACGGCCAGGGGGTGATGGTCAAGAAAGGCCGGGCCAACGCCCTAAGGGACCTGGAGGGGGCCACCTTCTGCACCACTCAGGGTACCACCAACGAGAAGAACATCTCCGACTACATCCGGGCGCGGAAGTGGCGGAATACCCGACTCCTGACCTTTGAGGACGGGGCCAAGGTCATGGCGGCCTTCCTGCAAGGGCGTTGCGACGCCTTCACGGCGGACAAGTCGCAGCTGGTGGGCTTCCGCGCCACCGCCCCCAACCCCGAGGAGCTGGTGATCCTCAAAGAGACCATTTCCAAGGAGCCTTTAGCCGGGTTCGTGCGGGAAAACGACTCCCGCTGGCGGGATGCCCTTTCCTGGATCGTCTGGGCCACTATTCAGGCGGAGGAGTTCGGGATCACCAGCAAGAATCTGGACCAATTCCTTAAGAGCGACGTGCCGGAGATCCGCCGCTTCCTTGGCCTCGATGGCACCCTAGGCCAGGACCTTGGCCTGCCTAAGGACTTCGTGGTCCGCATCCTTCGGGCCGTGGGGAACTACGGGGAGATCTACGATCGCTTCTTCGGACCCAAAAGCCCCTTCCATATCCCCCGCACGGGCACCCTGAACGCCCTGCAGCGGTACGGGGGCCTCATGTACAGCCCGCCCTTCCGCTAAGCCCCATGCCCCGCCCGCGGGACCTCCTCGTACAGGCGATGGTCCTGGGCCTGGTGGCCTGGGGCTTAGCCGCGCTATGGACCACGGCCAAGGTCCGCATGGCGGCCCAGGGTATCCCCTTCAGCTTCGCTTTCCTGTCGCAGGAGGCGGGTTTTTCCTTGAGCGAGGGCATCACCTTTGCCCCAGGGGAAGGGTTTCGTCCCTACCAGCCCTCCGACACCTACCTTCAGGCCCTTCTGGCCGGATTTCTGAACACGCTCAAGGTGACCTTGCTGGGCCTTTTGGGGGCCACGTTGCTGGGGCTCTTGCTGGCCTTGGGGCGGCTCTCCGCCAACCCCTTGGCCCGGGGCCTCGCCTTCGCTTATGTGGAGGCCGTGCGCAACACCCCCCTCCTTCTGCAACTTTTTGTCTGGTACTTCGCCATCCTCCTTAAGCTACCCCCCTGGGAGCGGGGCATCGCCTTCGCCGGGGCCTTTTTGTCCCAGCGGGGTCTCCTCCTGCCCGAGCTGGCCCTGGCTCCCGGGGCGTGGGGGCTGGTGCTGGCAGGGGTTTGGGCCTGGGCCTTCCGACGGCGAGGCCTTTTGGCCCGGGTGGGGAGCCTCGCCCTTTTCCTGGCCTCTTGGGCCCTCCTGGGGCCCCCCTTCGCGGTGCGCCCCGCGGTGCCGGGGCCCTTTGGGCCGTTGGGGGGCATCTTCCTCTCTCCGGAGTACGCCGCCCTCCTCATCGGGGTGACCCTCTACACCTCCGCCTTCGTGGCCGAGGTGGTGCGGGGGGCCATTCTGGCCGTGCCCAAGGGCCAGTGGGAGGCCGCTTACGCCTTGGGGCTCTCCTACCCGGATACCTTCCGCCTCGTTGTCCTCCCGCAGGCGGTGCGCATCGCCGTGCCTCCTTTGGCCAACCAGTACCTCAACCTGGCCAAGAACACCTCCCTGGGGGTGGCGGTGGGGTATCCCGACCTCTTTTCCGTCTACAGCACCGTGGCCAACCAGTCGGGACGTAGCCTCGAGGCCATCCTCCTGGTCATGGCCGTCTACTTGAGCCTCAGCCTCAGCATCAGCGCCTTGGTGAACGGGTACAACCGCCGGGTGGCCCTGAGGTGGAAGCTATGAGGCTCTTCCGCGCCCTCTTCGGCAGCCCCGGGAACGCTCTGGTGAGCTTGGTCTTGCTTAGTTTCCTATTCCTTTTGGGGCGGTCCCTCGTCCTTTGGGCCTTGGGGGCGGAGTGGCGGGTGGTGGGGGACAACCTCCGGTACTTCTTTGTTGGCCAGCTGCCGCCGGGGATGACCTGGAGGGCCTATGGCCTCCTTGGGGCGGGGCTCCTCGTCCTTTGGGGCTGGCTTGGCCTACTGCGGGCCGCCCGTCTTCCACGGCCCGGGCTGGCGGTGGGGGTGGGCCTGGTCCTTTTCCTCCTCTTCCTGCCCCTGCCGCTGACCTTGTGGGGCGGGCTCCTCCTTTCCCTCCTCCTTTCCCTGAGCGCCATGGCCCTGGCCTTTCCCCTAGGGGTGGCCCTGGCCCTCGGGCGGCAGAGTCGGCTTCCCGCAGTGCAGCTCCTCAGCGTCGCCTACATCGAGGTGGTGCGGGGCGTGCCCCTGGTTTCGCTCCTCTTCCTGGCCTTCGTCACCTTACCCCTCTTTTTGCCCGAGGGTGTGCGTTTACCCCAAGTGGTGCGGGCCCTCTTGGCCTTTACCCTGTTTGCCGCCGCTTACTTGGCGGAGAACGTTCGGGGCGGGTTGCAGGCCATCCCTAGGGGGCAGTGGGAAGCGGCGCTTAGCCTCGGACTCACCCCCTTCCAGACGCTGCGCTTCGTGGTGCTTCCCCAAGCGCTCCGGGCGGTGGTGCCGGCGCTGGTGGGCCAGTACATCGCCCTCTTCAAGGACACCTCCTTGGTTGCCCTCATCGGTATCCTGGACCTCATGGGCGTGGCCCGGGCGGTCCTCGCCAACCCGCAGAACGTGGGGTTGGAGCGGGAGGTCTACCTCTTCTTGGGCCTCGTGTACCTGGCGGTTTCCGGCGTTTTCTCCTACCTGGGCCGCCGCGTGGAGGCGGCCTTGGGCCTTGGGAAGAGGTGAGGTATGGAACCCATCATCCGCATCCACAACCTGCACAAGTGGTTTGGCTCCCTGCACGTGCTGA
>NZ_JAKTNS010000071.1:0-2817 GCF_022760915.1 Thermus thalpophilus
GGTCCACGGGGCACCTCCTCGTGCTAAGGTGTGCCCCCCTATTAAACACGGACCCTTACACATAAATCCTTACACGACCTCACCAGCTCCAGCTGGCCCTCCCTAGACCCCACATTCCGCACCTTCCCTCACCACTCTTAGGATTTAGGGATGGAGCCCTCACCCGCTTTAGAGGTTTACTACCAGGCCCAGGTGGGCCTGGTGGCGGGCATCATGGACCGCAGGGCCTAGACTGGGGGAGAAGGTCTCCACTCAAGGCCGCCGTCCTGAACGCCCTGGGCTTCGTCGCCTCTCCCCTGTACCTCTTTGGCCACTTCTTCCAAGGCAAGCCCACCGAGCACCCCCTGGGCCCTGGGGTCACCCCGGAGCGCTTGAACGATGACCGCGTGGGCCGGATGCTGGACACCCTGTACGAGGCTGGGGTGACGGAGGTGTTCCTGGAGATCGCCAAGGCGGTGCGGGGGGAGGTGGCCGGGGAGCACCCTGTGGCCCTTCGGGTGGTGCGCGGGTACAGCCGGGACCATCGGCCGGAGCTCAAGCGGTGGGTGGTGAACCTGGCTTGCGCCGACACGGGGGGCATTCCCCTGCTTTACGCCCCGGGGGATGGGAACCCGTCGGATCGGGAGGCGTTGGTTTCCCTTGCTGCCGGGCAACCGGGGGTGGGAGCGGGGCTTTCGCTTTCTGAAGGGCCCCTTGTTCTTCGCGGAGAGCACCTCCTTGAAGCGGTCGGAGCGGGTGATGGTCCTGGGGATGGTGATGGCGGTGGCCCTGTTGGTGTACGCCCTGGGGGCGTGGGTGCCGGACCAGGAGGGGAGACCCGTGCTAAGGCCCACGTTGCGGTGGGTGTTCCAGTACTTCCTCTGGGTGCGCTTGGTGGTCCTTGGGGGAAAGCCCTTGGTACTCAGCCTTTCCCCACACCACGAAGCGGTGGTTCGGCTCCTGGGGGTGGAGCGATATTATCTCCTCACATGAAGAAGGGTGCGGAATGTGGGTTTGAGTAAATGTGCTGTACAGGAAGGCGGTTGGAGCTTATTCCCCCAACAAACATGCAACTCTGCCCCTCCCCGATACGACTTCAAAGCCGCTTGGCAGAGGGGCAGTGCAAGACCTAGTCCTGACTACTTCCCCGTATAGGTAATGCGGTAGATCACCCCAGCAAAGTCGTCAGAAACCAGGAGCGAACCATCGGGGAGTTCTTTCACGTCTACTGGCCGCCCCCACGCACCCGTCGGCCCCAACCAGCCCGTGGCGAACGGCTGCTGCCGAACAGGGTTGCCCTTGGCATCAAATTGAATAAAGAGCAGGTCGTAACCCACAGGCGTGCTACGGTTCCACGAACCATGCCTAGCTACGAAGGCCCCACTACGGTAGGGCTCGGGAAAAACTTTACCCCGGTAGAAGTGGATTCCCAAGGTAGCCGAGTGTGCCTGGAACTCCATGACGGCAGGGGTGACGGGCATGGGGGGCTGCTTGTCTTCGTAACCCGGGCTCTTCACCTTGCCTCCTGCAGTGGCCACATACGGGAAGCCGAAGAATAGCCCCGGTCGGTCAGCACGAATTAGCGTGTCGGGTGGAACATCGTCGCCCATCCCATCCGCTCCGTTATTAGTGGCGTAGAACACACGCGTTCTCGGGTGCCAGTCCATACCCACGATGTTGCGCTGCCCAGACAAGAACACTTCAGGGTTGCTACCGTCAAGGTTCATGCGCAAAACGGTTCCCTCATACCCTTCAAGGTCGCAGATGTTGCAGGGGGCCCCCACGGCCACATAGAGCTTGTTGTCAGGACCTATCCGGATGTAGCGCCACCCGTGGAGCGCCTTGTCAGGCAACTTGTCGAAGATCACGTCTGGAGGAAAGGGCTTATAGAGGTCAAACTCCGCTGCCGCGTAGCGAAGGATGCGGTGTTGCTCAGCCACATAAAGGAATCCGTTCTTGAAATCCACCCCGTTTGGTACCTTTAGTCCGGTGGCATATTTGATCACCTCGTCAGCCACCCCGTTCTTGTCCCGGTCTACTACGGCGTACACCGTGTCCTGACGGGTACCCACAAAGACCACGCCTAGCGGACTGCTAACCGTCATAGACCGGGCCCCAGGAACCCAGGCAAAAATGGAAATCTTAAACCCTTGGGGAAGCCTAATTTGGGGAAGCAGGGACTCTATCCGGGGCTGTTGTGCAAGGCCGGACCAAAAGCCAAAAGCAAGAAGAATCGCCAAAACGACCCCTTGGCCGACAAACCGTTTCATTTTCCACCTCCTAACTTAGGTTAGTGGAACCCTAGCTTTAGGTCAAGTAGCCTTGGGCTTGCCTTGCAAACTTCGTGTACGGTATACATCCTAGCGCCATGGGCAAGCGCGGCTTTCCCCAGCGAGAGCCGAGCCCCAAAGAGGTCCTCACCCACGGTACTGCAGGGGGGAGGAGGTGCGGCGGGCGCGGGGACACAGCCGGCTCCTGGCCCTGGTGCGGTGGGAGCGGGGGAGGAAGCTCCTTTGACCCTTTGGGAGGAGTGTGGGGACGGGGTTTGCTTCCGATACGGTCTTGGGGGCATGGGCCTTGGGGAGGTTTGGTCCCCGTGGGGGGACGTTGGTGGCGGACGCGGGTTTTGACGGGCAGGAGGTGTGGGGGAGGGTGGCGGAGCTAGAGCTCCATCCGCGGATTCGGTTGCGGGGAGGGGGTGAGGCGCGGGATGGGTTGCGGGCCTGGGGGCGGGAGGTGTGGGACCCGGCGGTGTACCGGTTTCGTGGGGTGGTGGAGGGGGTGTTTGGGGGGATGAAGACGGGGCTTAGGGGTGGGTATTTGGCGGAAAGGAAGCCC
>NZ_JAKTNS010000072.1:0-2162 GCF_022760915.1 Thermus thalpophilus
GCCCCACGGTCCGCTCGCTTACCCCAAACCCCTCCTTCCGCAACCTCACCCAGATTGATCCGAGCCCTTTACCTTAGACACTCCTACCCTGTCTCCTGTGTGAAGCCTCCCACCCCCCTCCCCAAGGCTTCCACTAAAGCCTCCTGAGGCGTCCTGTACCCCAGCCCCGAGTGCAACCTTCTGGTGGTAGTACCGCAGCCGCTCCGCAATCACCCCCCTCAGCTCCCCCCTTGGTCGTGGTGCACCATGCCCCGGGGCAGCTCCCCCTTCACCCCCTGGATCCACCCCTTGGCCCGCTCCCACACCCCCAAGGCCAGCTCCACCGTGGGCGAGGAACCCAGACCCCAGGCCACCACCATCCGCGTGGCGTGGTCCAAAATCGGCATGAACCACGCCTTCCCCTTACCCCCAGCGTAGGGAATCAGGCTAAAGTCCGTGTACAGCAGGGCAAAGGGCTCCGGCTCCCCCTCCCGCAGGTACGCCGCCCTCAGGTCCGCCCGCTCCCCCGCCAAGACCACGATCTCCCAAAGGGGGTTCGGCTTGGGCTTGCGCACCGCCCGCTTCAGGGAAAGCCCGAAGTCGTGAAGCAGCCCCCGGATCCGCTTGGGGTTCATCACCACCCCTCGGCGCCGCAGCTCCCGGTCTATCCGGCGGTACCCGTACTCGGGGTGCTCCCGCAACACCTCCTCCAGGAGGGCCTTGGCCTTGGCCTCCTCCGCCTGGCGCTTGCGGTCCGCTTCCGCCTTCTGCCGCCCGTAGTAGTACCAGGTAGCCCGGGGAATCTCCAAGGCCCGTAGGACGATGGGCAGGGGAGCCAGCCCTTGGGCGAGGGCTTGGCGGGCCAGTTCCACGCGCTCGCCCAAGGGCATCCCCTTTACCTCCCCTGCCCGAGGGTCACGCGAAGCGTAGGTTCGGCTTTTTTAGGAGGGCGATTTCTACTTCCTTCTTTCCGATGAGCTGCTCCAGCTGCCGGACCTTTTTCTCCAGTTCCCTTTCCTGGGTGTCGCCGGCGAAGAGGGAGGGCCCCTTTTCCATGAGCTCCGACTTCCACTTCACCACGGTGTTGGGGTGCACGCCGTAGGCGCGGGCGATCTCCACCAGGCTTTTTTCCCCCTTGACCGCCTCCAGGGCGGCTTGGAACTTCACCTGTGGGGGGATAACCTTAAGCTTCTTCACCTTGTCCTCCTCTTGTGTGCCAATCCTGCCATGCGCTTGCCGTCTAGTCTAGGGGTTGCATATCCCCCCTTCCCGCAGCCTCTTTTCCCACCGGTAGTAGGTGGCCCGGCTGATCCCCACCAGGCCCTGGATCTCCTCCCAGGTGGCTTTGCCTTTGCGCAGGGCTCGCACCAGCTTGAGCTTGTGTAGCCGTCCCTGGACCTCTTCGTCCCCCGCCCCCGCCTCCTCTAGCGCTTGGGCCTGCCTAGCGCCTCGCCATATCTCTCGGCCAACGGTGGTAAGCTGCATCAGGGGAACCTCCTCTTCCGTGGAGTGGTTCCCCCATTTTTATGTCTCCCGTCTCACATGTGTAGGGCCGGGTACAGCAAAGGGGGGCTTGCCTAGTAAATCGCCTTATACCCCGGCGGAGGGGGGAGGAGGGAAAAGAGAACCCTGAGGCCATAGGCCAAAAGCTCCAAGAACGCCCGCGCCATCGCCGTCTTCCCTCCGGTAGCTCAGGCCGGTGGTGTCCATGAGGTAAAGGGGGGGTCGGGGTCTCGGTGTGAGAGGTAGGCCTCCACCTCCCGGGCCAGGCGCTGGAGGAGGTCTTGCAGGAGGCTTGGGTCCAGGTGGTGGAGGGCGTAGCGGGCCAGGGACGGGTGGGAGGGGAAAGGGTCTTCCATCAGGTCTTGCAGGAGGGCCTCGGTCCGGCGGTAGGTGAGCCCCTAGAAGGCGCAGGTCACGCGAAGCGTAGCTTGCCTAGGAGGAGGGCGTGGGGGTAGCGCCAGGGTCTGCCCCTATGGCCCGTGGGGGTGGGAGGGGCGACTTCCTGGGCGAGGCGGAGGCAGTGGGTGAGGACCTCTTTGGGACTCGGTTCTCGCCGGAGAAAGCCGCGCTTGCCCATGGCGCTAGGATGTATACCGTAGACGAAGTTTGCAAAGCAAGCCCAGAAGCAGGGCTTTACCCAAAACTCCTTCCTCGCCCTCCCTTAGCCTGCTTCAAGAGTT
>NZ_JAKTNS010000073.1:0-2152 GCF_022760915.1 Thermus thalpophilus
GGTCGTACACCTGTAGGTTGGGTGTGGTTTCCATCCCAAAATCCTAAGGCCAAGGAACAAGGGGTGCGGAATGTCGGTGTCCTCTTCCAAGGAGCTTTTCAGCACCAGGAGGTGGCCGATGAGGGCCGCCGCCTCCTCCCGAGTGAGGTCGAGGAGGTCCGCCACCTCCGCCCTCCTCCCGGTCTCCTCGGCCAGGAAACGGCTGGCGTGGCTCAGGAGCTCCTCTTCCCTTAGCCCGAGCTTTCTTCCCAGCCACCGGATGTACCGCACCCGCTTTGGCGTGGGGGGCTTTCTCATCTCCTTTCCTCCTGGCGCTGCTACACAACCCCTACGGGCTTCTTCTCTCCAGGACGAACTCTACCCTCCTCTATTCCCCACTCCCGCCTCCAGGAGGCCCTGGAGAGGTTCGGTGGTCCGGTCAAGTTTCATCTCCCTTTCACCTCACCTCCCCCTGAAGAGCCCCAAAGGGGCCCCCTGAGGGTCCGGCCAAGCCCCAGCCTCTCCAGGCCCTTTTCCTTCAGGATCAAGAGGTCCCCCTGCACTTCCTCGGGGTGGACCTCGAGGAATTCCGAGGGAGGGAGGTCCTTAAAGTAGGGCCTCGCCCGCACCTCGCCCAGCACCGGGTCCCCCCCAATGGAAGGAGTTCCGGCCCCTCTTCCTCCACGGCGAAGACCCGGGCGAAGAGGGGGATGGCCCCCTACGGCCTCTTGTCCACCTGCCCTAGGTACACCGTCAGCATGGCCCTATTCTAGGTGGACCACGAGCTTGCCTCCGTCCCGTGAGATCTCCACCCGCTTGGGCCTCCCCCCGTGGGCGAGGTAGGCCTCGGCCAGGGGATCCGCTACCAGGGACTCGATGGCCCGCTGGAGGTCCCGCGCCCCGAAGCGGGGGTCCACCCGAGAGAGGACCAGGGCGTACACCCCCTCGTCCACCCTCAGCTCCAGGCGGCCTAGCCCCGCCTGCCGCTTCCACTCCTCCAGGTACTTCCGGAGGTGGAGCTTGGCGAGGTGGAGGAGGTCCTTCTCTGTGAAGGGCCGGAAGGCTACCACGGTGTCCAGGCGGTTCACGAACTCGGGCCGGAGGCCCATCCCCACCAGCTGGCCCCGGAGAAGGTGGTCGGGGATCTCCCCTCTCCCCTCGAAGGCCTCCCGGGCGAGGAGGTTGGTGGTGAAGAGGAGGATGCACTCCGGGGCGGAGGCCACCAGCCCCTTGGAGAGCTCCTGGAACCGCCCCTCGTCCAGGAGCTGGAGGAGAGGGTCTAAGACGGCGGGGTGGGCCTTCTCCATCTCGTCGAAGAGGAAGACCCCCTTGGGGTGGCGGGCCAGGTCTTCGTAAAGCCTCCCCGGGCGGTCGGAGCCCACGTAGCCCGGGGGGCTTCCCACCAGGGCGGCCACGGTGTGGTCCTGGCCGTACTGGTTCATGTCGTAGCGCACCAGGGGGCGGCCCAGGGCGTCCGCCAGGGCCTTGGCGAGCTCCGTCTTCCCGGTCCCCGTGGGCCCGGCGAGCATGGCGGAGTAGGGCTTCTCCTTCCGGGAAAGCCCCGCCGCCTTCCGCTTGAGGCCCCTGACCACGGCCTCCACCGCGTGGTCCTGGCCGAGGACCCTCCGCTTCAGGGCCTCCTCCAGGGCGGTGAAGTCCGGGGCCCGCTCCTCCAGGACCACCCGCTCTACCCGCACCGGGCCTTCCCCGCCTCTCCTCCTCGTCCTCCCCGCCCACCCCCGGCCTCCGGCCAGGGCCTGGAGCTGGGGCTGGTAGACCGAGAAGAGGGTCAGGAGGCCCGGGAGGGCTATGAAGAGCCCCATACCCACGCTCCCGGGGCCGCCCATGCTCACCCCTGCGAATATTCCCCCCGCGGCCAGCACCCCCGCCAGAAGCCGAAAGGCGATCTCGCCCGCCCTAGGCCAGAGGCCCTGGGTGGCGTTATAAGCCGCCAAGGCCAGGTAGGGGGCCGCGATGGGGGCCAGCCCGAAGTTAATGAGGATGAGGGCGAGGACGAGGCTCATGGTAAAGGCCACCCACCGCATGCTCATACCCCCAATATAGTTAAGTAAGGGGGGCCTAGCCCCCTCTCGCTCCTAGAAGGGGAAGTCTTCCTCCCCTCAGTACACGTCAAAACGTGGGACCACCCCTTTAGGATGGACCTGCGCCCACG
>NZ_JAKTNS010000074.1:0-1965 GCF_022760915.1 Thermus thalpophilus
TTCTCTCCCTTCTCCCGCCCCCTCCGGGGTACAAGGCAATTTACTAGGCAAGCCCGGGCTTGCTTGACAAGCATGTGCCTAGCTCCTAAAATGCCTCTTAGAGGGTCGGGAACTGCGTAGCGGGTCCCCGACCTTACCTTTTTACCCAAGCCTTAGGCAGAACCACCAGCCCATACCCCATGTACCCGCTAGGCCCACGGCGCAGCTTTTGCTCCACAATCCGCCAATCCTCCTTCGGAGGTTTACCTAGGTACCACCGCCCTATGGGTGTGGCCACCAAATCCGCAAGCTGCAGACCCACCTCATTTTCCTCCTTACTCCGGAACACGAGGGTTCTTAGCCGCTCCCGGAGCCGCCTGCCGGACACATAGGCAGTACCGCTTTCCCGTATCGCCTGGTCAAGCAAAGCGCCCATTAGCGCCTTGGGCCCTCCACCAGGATGAGGACCTAAGCCTGACCTTTCCCCCCTCCCACGATCCCCCAAGGAGGATGGGCTTGAGGGGAGAGAGGTCCCTCGGCACCTCCCGCCCAAGGAGGGGAAGAAAGAGGCCTACCCTCAGAACCCTCCAGGGATTGGCGCCAGGAGGGTTCCTTCCCTCGGTTGACCCCCTCTGGCTCCCCGGCGAGCTCCGAAGGCTTGACAGAAGGGCTAAAGCTTGTTTGGTCTTACCGATCTCCCTCGTAAGTCGTCGCTTCAGGTACGGGTTGTTCTCACCCTCCCTTCGCTTCTCAAGGTCCTTGAGCAACCCCTCGTGGAAGCTCTGGGCGTCGGATGGAAAGGTGGGGTCCTCCAACAAACGCTTGTAGCTTTGGGGAAGCTCCTCCTTGAGGCCCAGGGCCCGCCTGCCGATCACGTAAGCGGCGGCGGTGTCCTTGGAGAGGGAAAGCGGGGGAGCGTACTTGAGCATCCCGATGGTGGAGGTGTCGCTGGGGTTCACCTCCAGCACCTGGACACCCTTTTTCCTCGCCAGGGTGTGGACCTTCTGGAGGAGGGAGGCGTAGGCGAAGCGGTGCTGGATGGAGCGGAACCTCCTACCCGAGCCATCTCCTCTCCTGGACTTCCGGAAGTGTTTGAGCCTCTCCGTGGCGATGGCTACCCCCCGGGAGAGGGCGAGGTCCACCACCTGGTGGGCCGCCTTCCAGAGGAGGATCTCCTTAGCTCCACGGTTGGGGGCCCTGTCCACCTCGTTCAGGGGGATGGTGAAGTGATGCCTGAGTTCCCCATCGGGGCTGACCAAGGCTAAGGCCAGGTGGTGGGGGTGGGCGTTGGCGTCCAGGGCCAAGACGCCCCGCTCCTTCGTGGCCACGATGGGAGGCGAGGCTTCTTGCCAGGTGAAGTGGGCGTGGACCTCCCCGTTTCGCAGGGTGAGCTCCACGTTGTAGGGTTCTCCCAGCAGGGCCCGCTCCACCAGGGCCTTCACCTGAGGGTGGGAAGAGAGGACTAAGGCTTTGATGTAAGTACGGTGTCCTAGATTGATCCGAAGCCACAAGGCTCCGTCCTCCACCTCCAAGCGCAGGTTGAGGTTGCCACCCTTGCTCCGGTCTCCCCTAGAGTAGAGCAAACCTTGGCGCTTCTCCTTCCACGTCCGCTTGAGCTCAAGGAGGCGCTTCCCCGAGAGGTGCTTCCGTTTGAGTCCCTCAAAGAGGCTCCTTCCCCCGAAGACCACCTTGCGGGGGTCTACACCGCGCTCCCTGGCGGAGTCCAGGACCCCTTGCGCCTTGAGGATAGCGTCGTCAACGTAGCGGGTGTTGAGGCCGAAGAGCTGGCAGAGGGGGCCGTCTTCCTGTTTGAGCTCCTCGCGGCTGTACCCCTCCAAGAGTCTCTGGTAGGCGAACCGTGTGGCGGAGGAGAAGCGGCGCATGAGGTCCAGGAGGGCTTCGCGGTTCTCCCGGGAGGGGAAGCGCAACTTAGAGGCTGTCGTAAAAGGGTGGTATTCTTGAGGGATGAGCTCTAGACGATCTTAC
>NZ_JAKTNS010000075.1:0-1940 GCF_022760915.1 Thermus thalpophilus
CGTGGGCGCAGGTCCATCCTAAAGGGGTGGTCCCACGTTTTGACGTGTACTGAGGGCCCACGGTCTCAGGATGCTCCCTTCCCTTCTTCCCCCTCCTCCGGGCTACAAGGCGATCTGCCAGGCCAGCCCGGCCTGCGGCAACGGCGAACGTTTTGAACCAAAGGACAAGAGCACGTACAATTTGAGCATGGGTGTGGCCAAGGCGGTGCGGCCCCTAAGCCTGGAGGAGTATCTAGCCCTAGAGCGGGAAGCCCCCGTGAAGCACGAACTGGTGGAAGGCTTCCCCCACGCCATGGCCGGGGCCAGCGACCGGCACAACCGGGTGGTGGTGAACCTGGTCCTAATCCTAGGCCCCCTGGCAAGGAAGAAGGGCTGCCGCCTTTACGTGAGCGATATGCGGCTCAAGGTGGACGCGGCCACGGTGTACTACCCCGACCTCATGGTGGTCTGCGAGGAAGACCCCGGGGAGTACTACAAGGAAAAGCCCTGCCTGGTGGTGGAGGTGCTCTCGGAGTCCACGGAAGCCACGGATCGCAGGGAAAAGCTTCGCAAGTACCTGAGCCTGCCCACCCTGCAGGCGTACCTCCTCGTGGACTCCCGTGTCCCCCGGATTGGGGGCTATTTGCGAGGGAAGGACGGCTGGATTTACCAGGAAGCGGAGGGCGAGCTTCCCCTTCCCTGCCTAGGGGGGCGCCTGGACCTCAAAGAGGTGTACTTCGGGCTAGAACCGTGAGCCCCTTTGCCCTCTCTCCTCGCACCTCCTTCCCCAAGGATCCCACCCGCCACCCAGCCGCGCCACAGGAGTTTCCCCACGCACCGCTTTGGTCAGGCACGGGCATCCAGGTAGAACACCCAGGTCACCCGCGGTCCGCCACCAGGAGCTCGGCCACGCCCCCGCCGGCCCGGGCCACGGGGCCGAGGGGCGGAAGCCTTCCTTCCCCCATCACCAACAGGCTGAGGAGGACCAAGGCCTGGAGGCGGTCCGGTAGCCCCGTTCCCTGAGGCGCCAAGGGAGCCACGCACCGGCCCCGGTCCGTGTCCTCTAGGTTCTTCCCCCCGCGCACCAGCCCGAGGTGGCATCCCAGGCGGTTTTTAGCTCCCTCACGCTCACCCGGTTCACGCGGCTGTTTTATCGCTTGGAGTAGCCACGCGGGCCCCCTGCGCAGGAAAGCCGTTAGCATCCGCACGCCGCTCTCGAGGAAAGACCTTGTGGCCTTAACGGAAGAAGTGGCCGAAGGGCTAAAAGGCCAGGGTGGGTACAAAAACGCCCTTTAGGGCAGTTCCCGCGGAGACCTTCTGCCCCGGCGTAGGCCGCGCCTTGCGGTGCACCACCTCCGTCAAACCTATGCGGTCCTTGATGCCCGCCACCAGGCCCAGGTGGACCAGGTCGTAAACCTCTAAAGCGGGTGAGGGTTCCATCCCTAAATCCTAAGAGTGGTGAGGGGGGTGCGGAATGTGGGCTTCAGATCAAGTAGCACACGAAGCTGACCTCTCATCCCTTTTCCCACCCCTGTACCAGTTGCTGAAGAAGACCTGTGAGCGTCCTCACCGCCACACTCCTCAGGGAGGGGGGCCCCTGGGTCAGAAGGAGGCGGGCTAGTCGGAAAAGGCTCTGCCGCTCCGGATGCGCCACCACCTTCGGCCACCACTCCCCGCCCCGCAAGGCGGCCCCCAACAGAACCAAGAGCACCATCCCTAGGAACAAAAGCCAAAGCCATCCCCTAAGGCTTCCCTCCGTCCTGAGCCCGTGCCGGTCCAGCCCAAACCCCCGCCCCTTCAGGTCCCGGAAGGCCAGATACCAGGGCTCCCGCTTCCCCTGGGCCAGGAAGAGCCCCACCTCCACCTCCCCCCCGCCCCGCCCAAAGAGACGAACCCGCTGGCGCTCGGGCCTGGGCACCTCCGGGTAGCGCTCCCCCAGGAGGAAGCGCTCCCCCGTTTCC
>NZ_JAKTNS010000076.1:0-1846 GCF_022760915.1 Thermus thalpophilus
TTGTGGTAGCCTGCAGGAGGGGGGTTTTGGTTGGCATACCTTACCAACCCCCCTCCTTTTTTCCTCCTGTCAAGTCCCTACGGAACAAAGTGATGAGAGGTCAGTAGAAGGCCCTGTTGCGTTTATTTCGTTTATGTGCTACACTAAGGTTGCTATGAGCGGTCTCCTCTTCACGCCTGGCGTCTCCCCAGAAGTGCTCCGCCAGTTCCAGGAACAGTTAGCGCCTGGCAAGACTTTGCGCCTGGAGGAAGCCACCTTGGTTCTTACCCCCGGACTCGCCCAGCTCCTGCAAGACCTTCTGGCGGCGCTTCTCCGGGACGAGCCGGTGCGGATTGTTCCCCTGGAGGCGGAGCTTACCACCGGTCAGGCGGCGGAACTCCTTGGAATTTCCCGGCCTTACCTTGTCCGCCTCTTGGAAGAAGGAAAAATCCCCTACCGCAAGGTGGGGACCCACCGGCGGGTTCTGGCCAAGGACCTCCTAGCCTACCTGGAAGCCACCAAGAAGAAGGGGCAGGCACTTTTGGACGAACTCATCCAGGAGGGTCAAGAACTGGGCCTTGGGTATACGGAGTGAGGGGCGTGGCCTTGGCCTTGGGGGGAGGGGGCGTGCGGGGGTACGCCCACCTGGGGGTGCTTTGGGTCTTGGAGGAGGCGGGCATCCCTATCCGGGGCCTGGCGGGAAGCTCCGCCGGGGCCCTGGCCGCCTGCGCCTGGGCCTTCGGCCATAAGGACCCCTGGAAGGTGCACCAGGCGGTCTTTGACAAGGAGGTAGCGAACCTGAGGCGTGCGGGAAACCTCCGCCTCCTCGCCCGCCTCTTCTCCGCCCTTAGGCGGCAGGCCCTGGCGGACACCGCCAAGGTGGCCGAGGGCCTGAAGCGCCTCTTTGGAGAGGCCAGGCTCGAGGACAGCCCCATCCCCCTGGCCATCCAGGCGGCGGACCTCCTCACGGGGGAGGCGGTGGTCCTCCGGCAAGGCCCGGCGTGGAAGGCGGTGTTGGCCAGCGCCGCCATTCCCGGGCTCTTCCCCCCGGTGGCCTGGGAAGGGAGGCTGTTGGTGGACGGGGACGTGGCGGAGAAGGTGCCCGTGCGGGCAGCCAAGGCCCTTTTTCCCAAGGTGGTGGCGGTGGACGTGTCCAACCCCCCGCCCAATGAGCCGCCCAAGACGGCCCTCGAGGCCGTCCTCCTGGCGGGCGAAGCGAGCCGCAGGCGGCTTAAGGAGCTGGCCCTGCAGGGGGCGGACCTGGTCCTCTCCCTAGACCCCCCCTTCCCCATAGACACCTTTGACCACGAAAAGCTTCCCCTGGTCTACACTCTCGGGCAGAAGCGCGCCCAGGAAAAGCTTCGGGAAATCCAGGCCCTATCTCGCCTGCGCCTCAAGGACCTCCCCCACCTCCTCGCCCCAAGGCCGCCTCGGCCCGCCTGAGGAGAAGGGTGAACCCCAAAAGGCCCAAGGGGAAAAGGGCAAGACCAAAGGGCCAAAGGAGAAGCCCCATAACCCCGAGGAAAAAGGCCAGGGAAGCCCCAAGCCCCGCCGCCACCAAGGGGGCAAGGGGGGTTTCCTCCTTTAGGGCTTGCGTCCCGAGCCAAAGGAGCCAACCCCCGCCCAGGAAGGCCAAGGGCCAAAGGGAAGGGTGCCCAGCCCTGGGCACCAGGGGAGCGAGAAGGAAGAGGAAAAGCCCCTGTAGGCCCAAAAGGGAAAGGGCGTAAAGGCGAAGCCCCCTCCGGCGATGAGGGTAGGGAGCCTTGGGGTCGGCCAAGGCCCTTAGTGCCTGGAAGAAGGGGTCCACGGTTCAATGGTGCAGCACCCGCTCCAGGAAGGCCCGGGTCCTTTCCTCCCTGGGCCGGGT
>NZ_JAKTNS010000077.1:0-1761 GCF_022760915.1 Thermus thalpophilus
GCCCTGCCCCGAGGGCAGGGGCTCCCGTGGACCTCGGGGCCATCCCCTACCTGCAGGAAGCCTCACGGGAGGAGATACCGGGACTCATCACGGCCCTGGCGGAGCACCTAGCCCACCTCCTACGGGACCCTGGTAGCCGACGGTGGTACGCAGGCCTCCTGTGGCGGGTAGTCCGGGGGGAACTGGACGGCTGGGCCCTCTACCAGGCCGTGCAAAGGGTCCTGGTGGACCTGAGGGAGGGGTGGGCCAGGAAGCCCGGGGCCCTGCTAGCGTCTAGGCTTCAGCCTACCGGACTGGCGTAGTCCCCGGACCACCTCCTCAGCCCCCTGGAGGAGCAGGAGGCCCAGGATGCGGGACCGGTACCGCTCACCCCGACCCCGGGCGATCACCTCCATGAGAGCTTCCAGCCTCTTCCACCCCTGAGGAGTGAGGGCCACATAGAGATCCCGGCCCTCATATCCCTCAGGAGGCCTTCCCGACCCCGGCCTAGGTCCACCCCTGGGCATATCCCACCTCCAACTCTGATTATACCGGGGGAAAACCATAGATTTGCGATGAGGGCGGGGTCTCCTAAATAGCCGCGTAGCGGGGGGCGTGTTACTCATGGGCCCCCCGCCGACTGTTGCCGTTGGGAACAGGATAAACCCCGATTTGGTCGGTGTCAACTATGTCGGGGGAAAAACCAAAAAAAAGCCTTAGATAAGGGAACCTGACCCCAAATGATTAACCCCGGGAAAAACCTGTGCCCCTGCCCCTGCCCTTCCCCCCTGGCCATTGTGCCCCGGGGGTGGGGGCCCCCCGGCCAGGGTGCTTCGCACCCCTCCGGGGCCGCCCTCTCGCATGTACAAACCCCGTCCTCGTAGCCTCCGGTAAACATGCGTGATGGGATGGGCGGCCCCTCCGGGGCTATCGCCCTGGCCGGACCCCACCCCCGGGAGGAGGGGGAACCAGGGGAAGGGGCAGGGGGAAAAAGTGGCAGGGTTGGGGGGTATGTGGTATACCCAAAAGGAAAGGGGGGGTTCCATACGGATACCCCCTGGACGGCACCCTCAGGGTACCGCATGGCCCCCCCGAAAACAAGGGGGCAACGATGAACCTGAGGGACCTTCAGAAGCTGGGCGAAGCGGCAGTCAGGCTGGCGAACCTCCTGGGCTGGAAGCCCGATGCAACATACAAGGATAAAGAGGATAGTTCAGCTAAGGTAGAACCCCCCAGGATTGATTCCGTTGGGGCCCCTACCCCGGAAATCAAAAAACCCCGTTGGCTAGTGTCTGTTGCACGGGGGGGGGAGCTGGCCAGCCTCCTCTACCGGGTAGCGAGGGGGGTAGCCAGGAGCCGGGGGATGGCCCGGGCTACCGGGACCGTGGTCGTCCATCTGCCGGTGGACCTCATAGCCCAGCACCTAGGGGTGGATAGGACCACCATATGGCGCTGGGCCAAGGAGCTTGAGGAGCACGGCCTAATAGCCCGGAGGACCCACTACGGGACCCTCGAGGGCCGGACGGTGGCCACGGGAACCGTGTGGGCCATCCGACTCAAACCCGGGAGGGCCAGGCTCACCTATGAGGACCTAGCGCACCCCTGGCGGGCTATGGAGGCCGATGTAGCCCGTGGAGCCACGGCATGGGCGTGGAAGAAGGAAAAGGCGACTCCCAGCCTAGCGGACCTCTTAGGGTGGGCTCTAGGGGCCCGTAGAGGCCCCGGGAGCCCTGCCCCGAGGGCAGGGGCTCCCGTGGACCTCGGGGCCATCCCCTACCTGCA
>NZ_JAKTNS010000078.1:0-1585 GCF_022760915.1 Thermus thalpophilus
CTCCTGGGGGCCGGGCGATATTACCTGCTGGAGTGAAGGGGGTGCGGAATGTGGGTCCCATACCGCCTCTTGGAAAAGCCCCCCCGGGGGTGCTGGCTGGCCTGAGGTGGCTGTACCAGGAAGCCTTCTTTCGTCGGCTAGCCGGAGCGGTCCTTGGAGCCAGCTTCCTCCGGGTCATGCCCTTCGCCCTTCTTCCCCTCTGGTCCCTCCAAGCCGGGTACGGACCCATAGGGTATGGGCTCCTCAGCACCGCCTTCTCCCTTGGGGGGGCCTTAGGAGGGCTTTTGGCAGGGAAACTTAAAGGCAAAAGGCCGCAAAGGGTGCTTAGCCTCCTTTTCCTCATGGACGCCGGGGCCGTCCTGGGTTTGCTCTTCAAGCCTCCCCTTCCCCTGGGCCTGCTCCTCGTGGCCCTCCTGGGGATAAGCGCCATCCTCCTGGGGGTCCAAGAGGTGGTGCTAAGGCAGGCCCTGGCCCCGGATGCCCTGCTGGGCCGGGTAGGGGGTGGAATGAGGTTCCTTAGCGGCTCGGCCGGGCTTTTGGGGGCACTTTTGGCGGGGGCAGTGGGGGGAAAGGTGGGCTTGGAGGAGGTCTATCTGGGAGCGGGGCTTGGATTTCTCCTCCTGGCCTTGGTCGCCTGGGGCTTCCTCGGCCAAATGGAGAAACGGACCCGGTGATCTCCTGGGAGCGTTTTCTGCCTCGCCTCCTTTCTCCTCCTCGGCCCCACGGCCCGGCTAGCCCGTCAGGAGCCCCGCCGCTAGAGGGGCCGGCCGGATTTGGCAAGGGCTTGGGGCCCTGGTTACGGGGAGCCACGCGGGATGCTGGCCG
Source organism: Thermus thalpophilus (assembly GCF_022760915.1). Lineage (NCBI taxonomy): Bacteria > Thermotogati > Deinococcota > Deinococci > Thermales > Thermaceae > Thermus > Thermus thalpophilus. Next base: position 826 of record NZ_JAKTNS010000078.1, read on the forward strand.
TGGCACCCTTTCCACGTAACCTCCGCGTAACCTCCCCCCTGCTACCCTGGGGCTAACCCGGAAGGGGGTGAAGGAGATGCTCAAGGAAGTGCAGGAGGTCAAGGTCGGCGGCCGGACGCGGCGGGTTCACGTGAGGCCCTTCGCCTGGAACCTGCACGCGCCCACCCACATGGAGTGGACCCCGGACGGCAGGCTCCTGGTGGTGGAGCGCACCACGGGCAAGGTGAAGGACGTCACCAAGGGCGGGGACATGGAGGAGGCCAAGCCCTTTGCCTGGGGGCTCCAGGGGCCCTCCAGCATGTGCCCGTTGCCCGACGGCAGGATTATTCTTTCAGAGTTTTGGGGCGAAAGGGTGGTTGACATCACACATGGTGGACCTGCCTCCCAAATGCCAGTCTTTTGCTCTGGCCTGATAAGGCCTTATAGCATCACTTGTGTTAGAAGTAGGAAAGGAAGCCATCGTATCTTCGTAGTCTCGTCAGCTCGGTCTGACTCTCTGGAAGATGTCAGGGGCCTTGTCAGCGAGATTACTACCGGAACGCCAACCCCCGTGATCATAGACATCCCGAGTCGGCGTTCGGTGGGTACCGAAGGGTTTACCCCTCCAGAAACTTGGCCAGAAAACTGGAGCGCCTTTGCAAGTAAGTGCAGTAAAAACTCATGGACAACCTTCCTACCCGAGGTCGTGTAAGGATTTATGTGTAAGGGTCCGTGTTTAATAGGGGGGCACACCTTAGCACGAGGAGGTGCCCCGTGGACC
>NZ_JAKTNS010000007.1:0-73496 GCF_022760915.1 Thermus thalpophilus
ACTTGGTGGAGATGGAGGTACGGGACCTTTTGAACCAGTACGAGTTTCCTGGGGATGAGGTGCCGGTGATCCGGGGGAGTGCGTTGTTGGCGTTGGAGCAGATGCACCGCAATCCTCAGACGAAGCGTGGGGAGAACGAGTGGGTGGATCGGATTTGGGAGTTGTTGGACGCGATTGACGAGTACATTCCGACGCCGCAGCGGGACGTGGACAAGCCGTTCTTGATGCCGGTGGAGGACGTGTTTACGATTACTGGGCGCGGGACGGTGGCGACGGGTCGGATTGAGCGGGGAAAGGTGAAGGTTGGGGACGAGGTGGAGATTGTGGGTTTGTCTGCGGAGACGCGTCGGACGGTGGTGACGGGTGTGGAGATGCACCGGAAGACGCTGCAGGAGGGGATAGCTGGGGACAATGTGGGGTTGTTGTTGCGTGGTGTGAGCCGGGAGGAGGTGGAGCGGGGGCAGGTGTTGGCGAAGCCTGGGAGCATTACGCCGCACACGAAGTTTGAGGCCTCCGTGTATGTTTTGAAGAAGGAGGAGGGTGGGAGGCACACGGGGTTTTTTTCTGGGTACCGTCCGCAGTTTTACTTTCGGACGACGGATGTGACGGGTGTGGTGCAGTTGCCCTCGGGCGTGGAGATGGTGATGCCTGGGGACAATGTGACGTTTACGGTGGAGTTGATCAAGCCGGTGGCGTTGGAGGAGGGTTTGCGGTTTGCCATCCGTGAGGGTGGGCGGACCGTGGGTGCCGGCGTGGTCACCAAAATCCTGGAGTGAGCCCTAGGGGGGAGGCCTCCTCCCCCCTCTTTGCGAGGTGAGGCATGGCCAGCGAGGTCCGCATCAAGATCCTCTTGGAGTGCACCGAGTGCAAGCGCCGCAACTACGCCACCGAGAAGAACAAGCGCAACACCACCTCCAAGCTGGAGCTGAAGAAGTACTGCCCCTGGTGCGACAAGCACACCGTGCACCGGGAAGTGAAGGTCTGATGTTTGCCCGGATTGTCCGCTACTTCCAGGAAGCCCGGGCGGAACTGGCCCGGGTTACCTGGCCCACGCGGGAACAGATCGTGGAGGGCACCCAGGCGGTCCTCCTTTTCACCGTGGTGGCCATGGTGATCCTGGGTTTCTACGATCTGGTTTTCCGCTTTCTCATAGGGCTTTTGCGATGAGCATTGAATGGTACGCGGTCCACACCTACGTGGGGCAGGAGGAGAAGGCCAAGGCCAACCTGGAAAAGCGCATCCAGGCCTTTGGCCTTCAGGATAAGATTTTCCAGGTCCTCATTCCCACGGAGGAGGTGGTGGAGCTCCGCGAGGGGGGGAAGAAGGAGGTCGTCAGGAAGAAGCTCTTCCCCGGTTACCTCTTCGTGCAGATGGACCTGGGGGATGAGGAGGAGCCGAACGAGGCCTGGGAGGTGGTGCGGAGCACCCCGGGCATCACCGGCTTCGTGGGGGCGGGTAGCCGCCCGGTACCCCTCTCCCCGGACGAGGTGCGGCACATCCTCGAGGTCTCCGGCCTCCTGGGCAAGCGGGAGGCCCCCAAGGCCCAGGTGGCCTTCCGGGAAGGAGACCAGGTCCGTGTCGTCTCCGGCCCCTTTGCGGACTTTACCGGCACCGTGACCGAGATCAACCCGGAAAAGGGCAAGGTCAAGGTCATGGTCACCATCTTCGGGCGCGAGACCCCTGTGGAATTGGATTTCTCCCAGGTGGTCAAGGCCTAAAGGCGTCTGCACCCCCAACTTGGGGGGAGCCTAGGAGGGAAAAATGAAGAAAGTCGTTGCCGTAGTTAAGCTGCAGCTGCCTGCGGGCAAGGCCACGCCCGCGCCCCCGGTGGGCCCGGCTTTGGGCCAGCACGGGGCCAACATCATGGAGTTCGTCAAGGCCTTCAATGCGGCCACCGCCAACATGGGGGACGCCATCGTCCCCGTGGAGATCACCATCTACGCCGACCGCTCCTTCACCTTCATCACCAAGACCCCGCCCGCCAGCTACCTGATCCGCAAGGCGGCGGGGCTGGAGAAGGGGGCCCACAAGCCGGGGCGGGAGAAGGTGGGCCGCATCACCTGGCAGCAGGTGCTGGAGATCGCCAAGCAGAAGCTTCCCGACATGAACACCACCGACCTGGAGGCCGCCGCCCGCATGATCGCTGGCTCGGCCCGGTCCATGGGGGTGGAGGTGGTGGGCGCGCCGGAGGTGAAGGATGCCTAAGCACGGCAAGCGCTACCGCGCCCTCTTGGAGAAGGTGGACCCGAACCGGGTCTACACCATTGACGAGGCGGCCCAGCTGGTGAAAGAGCTGGCCACGGCCAAGTTTGACGAAACCGTGGAGGTCCACGCCAAGCTGGGCATTGACCCCCGCAAGTCCGACCAGAACGTGCGGGGCACCGTTTCCTTGCCCCATGGCCTTGGCAAGCAGGTGCGGGTTTTGGCCATCGCCAAGGGGGAGAAGATCAAGGAGGCGGAGGAGGCCGGGGCTGACTACGTGGGCGGGGAGGAGATCATCCAGAAGATCCTGGATGGTTGGCTGGACTTTGACGCCGTGGTGGCCACCCCGGACGTGATGGGTGCGGTGGGCTCCAAGCTGGGCCGCATCCTGGGTCCCAGGGGCCTCCTGCCCAACCCCAAGGCGGGCACCGTGGGCTTCAACATCGGGGAGATCATCCGGGAGATCAAGGCGGGGCGGATTGAGTTCCGCAACGATAAGACCGGGGCCATCCATGCCCCCGTGGGCAAGGCGAGCTTCCCCCCGGAGAAGCTGGCCGATAACATCCGCGCCTTCATCAAGGCCCTCGAGGCCAGCAAGCCTGAAGCGGCCAAGGGTACCTTCCTGCGCTCGGTCTACGTGACGAGCACCATGGGGCCGAGCATCCGCATCAACCCCCACTCCTAAAGGGCAGGATAGGGGGGCCTGGCTTGACGCCAGGCCCCCTTTCTTTTAGACTCCAGGGTGGCACCCCGGGCGCACTTGCGCCCAGGCCCAAGACAGCGGGGGGCTTTAGGCCTTAAACATCCCGCCGAGGCGCTTGAGGGGGAGCGTTTCGTAAAGCCCGAAAACCGGTCGGGGTTCCCCTGCCCCAAAAGGGAGGAAGGCGTGCCAAACAAGCGCAACGTTGAGCTTCTTGCCGCCCTCAAGGAAAGCCTTGAGGCGGCCCGTGGCTCCTTCTTCCTGGTGAACTACCAGGGGCTTTCCGCCAAGGAAACCCACGCCCTGCGCCAGGCCCTGAAGGAGAAGGGGGCGCGGCTTTTTGTAGCCAAGAACACCCTGATCCGCATCGCCCTGGAGGAGCTTGGCCTGCCCAAACTGGACGGGCTTCAGGGCCCGAGCGCCGTGGTCTTCTACGAGGACCCGGTGGCGGCGGCCAAGGCCCTGGTGGAGTTCTCCAAGAAGAACCCCAAGGGCATCCCCGAGGCGAAGGGCGGCCTTCTGCAGGGCCAGGTGCTCTCGGCCAAGGACGTGGTGGCTCTGGCGGAGCTTCCCACCATGGACGAGCTCCGGGCGGAGCTTGTGGGCGTCCTGCAGGCGCCCCTGGCCGAGCTTGTGGGCGTCCTGGGGGGCGTGGCCCGGGAACTGGTAGGCATCTTGGAAGCGTACGCGGAGAAGAAGGCGGCGTAGGAGGTAGAAGATGGCTTTGGACATAGAACGCATCAAGGAAGAGCTTTCCCAGGCGACGGTTTTGGAACTCAAGCAGCTCATTGACGTCCTCAAGGAGGCTTGGGGCGTGACCGCTGCGGCCCCCGTGGCCGTGGCCGCGGCCCCTGCCCAGGCGGCGGCCGCTGCCCCCGCTGAGGAGAAGACCGAGTTTGACGTGATCCTCAAGGACGCCGGGGCCAAGAAGCTGGAGGTCATCAAGGAGCTTCGCGCCATCACCGGCTTGGGCCTCAAGGAGGCCAAGGACCTGGCGGAGAAGGGCGGCCCCGTCAAGGAGGGCATCCCCAAGGCCGAGGCGGAGGAGATCAAGAAGAAGCTCGAGGCCGTGGGCGCGGTGGTGGAGCTGAAGTAAGCCCCCGCCCCACGGGGTGCCCCCCAGGCCTTTGGGCCTGGGGTTTTCCCTTTAGGATGGGAGGCATGGACCTTCCCCGGGTGGTGGTGGGGATTTCGGGGGCAAGCGGCATGCCCTACGCCTTGGACCTCTTAGAAGCCCTCCAGGGCCTCGCCGAGGTGCACCTGGTGCTCTCCCAAGGGGCCAAGCGGGTCTTGTGGGAGGAGATGGGATTAAACCCCAAGGACCTTTACCCTCTGGCAAGCCGGGTATACAAGGACGGGGACCTGGGGGCCCCCATCGCCTCGGGCTCTTTTCCCACCCGGGGGATGGTGGTGGTGCCCTGCTCCGCCACCACCCTGGCCAAGGTGGCCTGGGGCCTCGCCGATACCCTCCTCACCCGGGCAGCCTACGTCCACCTCAAGGAAAGGAGGCCCCTCATCCTGGTGCCCCGGGAAACCCCCCTACCCCTGCCCACCCTGAGGGCCATGGTCCAGGCGGCCGAGGCGGGGGCGGTGGTCCTGCCGGCAAGCCCCGGCTTCTACCACCGGCCCAAGGAGATCAAGGACCTCCTGGGCTTCGTCACCCAGCGTATCCTGGACCACCTGGGCCTGAAGGCGGAGCGCGCCCCCCGCTGGGGCGAAACCTGACGTTTTTTTGCCCCCTTGCGGTGATACGATAGGGGGCGATGACCCTTACTCAGGAGCAAAGGCTCGTCTTGGACACGGTACGGAAGGTGGCCAAGGAGGTGCTTTACCCCCTGGCCCCGGAGTACGACAAGGAGGGGAAGTACCCTTGGCCGCAACTTAAGGCCCTGGCGGAGCTGGGCCTCCTCGGCATGACCACCCCGGAGGCCTGGGGCGGCGTGGGGCTAGACTCCGTCACCTGGGCCTTGGCCCTGGAGGAGATTGCCGCCGCCGACCCCAGCGTGGCGGTGGTCCTTTCCGTGACCAGCGGGCTTCCCCAGTACATGCTCCTCCGTTTCGGCACCGAGGCGCAAAAGCGGAGGTATTTGGTGCCCCTAGCCCGGGGGGAGTGGATCGGGGCCTTTTGCCTCACGGAGCCCCATGCGGGTTCGGACGCGGCGAGCCTCCGGACCCAGGCCCGCAGGGTGCCGGGGGGGTACGAGCTTTGGGGGGTGAAGAGCTGGATCACCTCCGCCGGCCAGGCCCACCTCTACGTGGTCATGGCCCGCACGGAGAAGGGCATCAGCGCCTTTTTGGTGGAGAAGGACGCCCAGGGGCTTTCCTTCGGCCCCCCGGAGGAGAAGATGGGCCTCCACGCCGCCCACACCGCCGAGGTCCGCCTGGAAGGGGTTTTCGTTCCCGAGGAGAACCGGCTGGGGGAGGAGGGGCGGGGCCTGGCCTACGCCTTGGCGGGGTTGGACTCGGGGCGGGTGGGGGTGGCGGCCCAGGCGGTGGGCATCGCCCGGGGCGCCTACGAGATCGCCAAGGCCTATGCGGACGAGCGGGAGCAGTTTGGCAAGAAGCTTAGGGAGCACCAGGCCATCGCCTTTAAGATTGCGGACATGCACGTGAAGATCGCCGCCGCCCGGGCCCTGGTGTTGGAGGCGGCGCGGAAGAAGGACCTAGGGGAGAGGTTCACCCTCGAGGCCAGCGCCGCCAAGCTCTTCGCCAGCCAGGTGGCGGTGGAGGTGACCCGGGAGGCGGTGCAGGTCCTGGGGGGCTACGGCTACCACCGGGACTACCGGGTGGAGCGCTACTACCGGGACGCCAAGGTCACGGAGATCTACGAGGGCACCTCGGAGATCCAACGCCTCGTCATCGCCCGGGAGCTTTACCGCTAGACGGGGCGGCCCGCCATCAGGAAGCTCGCCGTCATCCCCCCGTCCACGGGGAGGATGGCCCCGGTGATGAAGCTGGCCTTCTCCGAGGCCAGAAAGAGCACCGCCTCCGCCACCTCCTCCGGGCGGCCAAGCCGCCTGAGGGCGTGGAGGTCCTCCCAGTCCCGCCGGGTCCTTTCGGGGTCCTCGGAGAGGGCGATGGCCTCGAGGACCGCCTCCGTGGCGATGGCCCCGGGGGCCACGGCGTTCACCCGGATGTTGAGGGGGGCGAGGTCTAAGGCCAAGGAGCGGGTGAGGTTCACGAGGCCCCCTTTGGAGGCGTTGTAGGCGGCGTTTTCCTGCTCGGCGAAAAGCCCTTGGACGCTGGCCACGTTCACGATGGCCCCGCCCCCCACCCGCTGCATCCTCCTGGCCGCCAGGGCGGAAAGGTGCATGGGGGCGGTGAGGTTCACCTCCAAAACCCGGCGCCACTCGGGAAGCTTCACCGTGAGGGCAGATCCGGGGGCGGAGAGGGCGGCGTTGTTGACCAGGACGTCAATCCGGCCCAATGCCTTTTCCGCCTCCTCCACGAAGCGCACCCGGTCCCTCTCCTCCGCCAGGTCCGCCCGGACGAAAAACCCCCCTACCTCCTCCGCCACCTCCTGCCCCTCGGGCCTTAGGTCGCATAGCGCCACCAAGGCCCCTTCCCGGGCGAAGGCCCGGACGATGGCCCGGCCAATCCCCCGGGCGCCCCCCGTGACCAGGACGCCTTTCCCCTCAAATAGCCCCATGCCCCTAGCTTACCCGCTTGGGGTCCAGGGCCTCCGCCACTTTTTCCTTGGGCAGGGCCCCCTGGACCACCTCCTTGCCCCCGCCCTTGGCCCCCAGGGCCTTGAGGCTTTCCAGGACCTCCATCCGCTTGGGGCCCAGGAGGGCGAAGCGGCCCTCGGGGGAGAGGAGGAGGAAGGTCTTGTCGCTCCAGGAAAGGAGCTTTTTGGCGAGCTCCCCGAGGACGGGCGCCGGGACCAAAAGCACCCCTTCCTCCAGGGCTCTGGGGAGGAGGGCTTCCACCAGGGCTTCCTTCAGGGTTAGGTTTTCCCCTTTTAGGGCATAAAGCTCTTCCTGGAGTTTCTGGATGGGCTTCTCCACCTCCAGGGGGTTCGTGGAGAAGCCGAGGGCGAGCCGGGCGAGGAGGGCGTGCTTGGCGTGGTAGTCCTCCAAGGCCTCCCACCCCGCCATAAAGTAGACCCGGCTTCCCCCCTTGTACCGCTCCCACTTCAGGACCTTGATGGGCCCGGCTTGGGCGCTGGTCTTTAGGTGGGTGCCCCCGCAGGCGGCGAGGTCAAAGTCCCCGATGCGCACCAGGCGCACCTGGCCCTGCACCTTGGGGGGGCGCCTTAGGGGGTACTGGGCCAGTTCCGCTTCGCTCACGAAGAAGGCCTCCACCGGGTAATCGGCGTAGACGGCGAGGTTGGCCAGGGCTTCCGCCTGGCGGAGCTTTTCCTCTTCCAGTTCCTCCTCGAGGTCCACGGTGCACACCGCCGAGTCCAGGCTCACGGCGATGGTGTGGTAGTTGCCGGCCCGTAGGAGGGCCTGGGAGAGGATGTGCTGGGCGGTGTGCCGCTGCATGTGGCGGAAGCGCCTTTCCCAGTCAATCTCCCCCTCCACAGAGGCCCCTTGGGGCACGGGGTGGGCGAGGACGTGGACCACGTCCCCAAAGGCCTTGGTCTCCTCGTAGGCGCCGAGGACCCGCACCTCGCCGAACGCCCCCCGCAGGACCCCGGTGTCCGCAGGCTGCCCCCCGGATTCGGGGTAGAAGAGGGTTTCCGAGAGTACGGCGTAGTGCCCCTTTGCGTCGCTCCAGGCCCGCACCACCTGGGCGCGGAAACGGGTGGCGTAGCTGTCCAACTGGTAAAGCCTCATGCCCCTTAGGATAAGGAGGATGGCGCCCTTGGACCGCAAGGCCTTTGCCCGGTGGCGCGCCCAAGCCCACCCCACCCTGGCCATGGGCGCGCGGAACCTGGAAGGGGGGATTGCGGCTGGGCATCCTGCGCGGTGGGCGTAAGCGGCCAGATGGGGGGGAGGAGGCGGCGAAGGGGTTGGACGGGCGCGTGGAGCCCAGGGGGCACACCCGAGAAGGGTTTGCCCGGGAAGCCTTTGGGTGGCTGAAAGGGGCCAGGGAGTTGTGAAGGGAGAGCGCTTGGACAAGCTCCTCGCCCGCCTGGGCCTTGGGAGCCGCAAGGAGGTGGCGGGGCTCGTGCGGGCGGGGCGGGTTTCCGTGGCGGGAGAAGTGGTGCGGGACCCTGGTTTCCGCGTGCCCCAGGAGGCGGAGGTGGCCCTGGACGGGAAGCCCCTTAGGGTGCGGCGCCACCACCACGTGCTCCTGCACAAGCCTAGGGGCTACGTGACGAGCCGTACCGAAGGGCCTTCGGTCTACGCCCTTTTGCGGGGCTTTCCCCTTAGGGACCTTTCCCCCGTGGGCCGGCTGGACAAGGACACCGAGGGGCTCCTCCTCTTCACCACGGACGGGGAACTCCTTCACCGCCTCACCCACCCCCGGCACAAGGTGGAAAAGCGCTACCTCGTCCACCTCCTCCACCCGGCCACCCCAGAGGACCAAAAAGCCTTCGCCGAGGGGCTCTTTCTGGATGGAAGGAGGCTTCTTCCCGCCGAGCTTTTCCTCGGGGAGGACCCCAGGTGGGTGGAGCTTGTCCTAAGGGAAGGGCGCTTCCACCAGGTGAAGCGGATGTTCGCCGCCCGGGGCAACCGGGTGCTCTACCTGAAGCGGCTATCCATGGGGCCTTTGGCCCTTGGGGATTTGCCTTTGGGAGAAGCTAGGTACCTCACGGCGGAAGAGGAGGAAGCCCTTTACCGGGCGGTGGGCCTAGGGGGCCAGGATCCGGAGGGTGAGGTCTAGGGCGAGGCGCTCTCCCCGTTCCCCGGCGGGCTCGAGGGCGTAGCTTTCCACCCAGAGGGGCTGGTCCAGGGAGGGGAGGACCTCCAGGAAGCCCAAAACCCCAGGGTAGGGACCCTGGAGCTTAAGGTGAAGCCGCCAGGCACGGACATTGCCGGCGCTTTCCGCTTCCCCAGGCTCCATGGCGTGAAGCTCTAGCCCCTGGCTTTCCGCCAGGCGGAAAAGGCCTTGGTAAAGCCGGGGAAGCTCCTCCTCCCGTAGGGGGGCTTCGGCCAGAGCCTGGGGCAGGCGCTGGGTGAGGGCCTCCACCTCCCTTTCCAGGGCCACCACCTCCGCCTTGGTCCTTTGGTAGCTCCGGTAGGTAGAAAAAAGGGCGTTGGCGCTCCAAAGGAGAACCGCTAGGGGCAGGAAGAACCAAAGCCAGATAGGAAGCTTCATCGGCGCAGGATCCGGGAGAGGTCAAAGAGCGGAAGATAAAGCGCTAAGGCGACCACGAGCATTATACCCCCTAAGACCACGGTGAGGGCGGGCTCAATGCTGGAGGAGAGCCGTTTGACCCCATAGTCCACCTCCCGCTCCAGGTGGAAGGCGGCTTGGTAAAGCATCTGGTCCAGGCTTCCCGCCTCCTCTCCCACCAGGGCGAGGCGTACCAGGATGGGCAGGAAAAGGGGTTCGCGCCCCATGGCAGCGCTAAGGGACTCCCCCCGGACCACCCGTTCCAGAACCCGGTCCAGGGCTTCGGCGAGGGCGGCGTTGCCCAGGGTGTTGCGGGTGGCCTCGAGGGCCTGGGTGATGAGCACGCCTCCCTCGTAAAGCGTGGCCAGGGTCCGGGCGAAGCGGGCCATGGCCGCTTTGTGCAGGATGGGCCCCACCAGGGGAAGCCGGAGGAGAAGCCCGTCTATGAGCCGGGCGCCCCCGGGGGTCTGGTGGTAGGCCCTAAGGAAGTACACCAGGCCCACAAGGAAGAGGAGGAGCCAAAACCCGTTTTGCCGCACGAAGAAGGAGGCGCCGATGAGGAAGCGGGTGGGCCAGGGCAACTCCGCCCCCGCTGCCCCGTAAAGCCGGGCGAAGACGGGGATGACGAAAAGGAGCAGAACCGCCACCACGAGGACCAAGACCGCCACCACGAAGGAGGGGTAGAGGAGGGCGGTGCGCACCTTTTCCCGCAGGTCGTGGCTTTTGTCCAGGTACTCGGCGATGCGCCTGAGCACCACCTCCAAGGCCCCGCCCACCTCCGCCGCCCCCACCAGGGCCCGCACCAGGGGAGGGAAGACCTGGGGGTACTGGTCCATGGCCTGGGCCAGACCCTCGCCCCCCTCCACCCGCTCCCGCACCCCTCGGGCCGCTTCCTTCAGGAGGGGGTGCCGGCTTTCCAAGGAGAGGGTGTGCAGGGCCTGGGTCACGGACACCCCGGCCCCCACCAGGGTGGCGAACTCCTCCATGAAGAGGACGAGCTCGGGAAGGGGTACCCGCCCTTTCTGCGGGCGCCTTACCCTCTCCAAACGCAAGGGATAGAGGCCCATCTCCCGGAGGCGGCGCCTGGCCCCTTGGGGGGTTTCCGCCTCGAGGACCCCCCGGTAGATCCGTTCTCCCTTTTCGTCCGTGGCCTCGTACAGGAAGCGCATGGCCTACTCCCAAGTCCCAAGCACCCGCAGAAGCTCGCTCCCCGTGGTGATCCCCGCGCGCACTTGGTGGAGCCCCACCGCCCGCAGGTCCCGGTGGCCTTGGGCTTTGGCCCGCTCCCGCAGTTCCCCTTCGCTGGCGCCTAGGCCCAGGCGGTAGAGGGCTTCCCGGTCGGGGGCGTAGACCTCGTAAAGGCCTACCCGTCCCCTATACCCCGTGCCCCGACAGAAGGGGCACCCTTCCCCCCGCACCTCCTCCTCGGGCGCCTCCTCCCCGAAGAAGAGGCGGGCCTCCTCGGAAAGGGGTTGGGGCCGGGCGCACTGGGGGCAGACCCGGCGCACCAGGCGCTGGGCCACGGTGCCGAGGAGGGTGGAGGCCAGGAGGTGCCTTTCCGCTCCCATTTCTAAGAGCCGGGTTATGGCGGCGATGGCGTCGTTGGCGTGCAGGGTGGCGAGGACCAGGTGCCCGGTGAGGGCCGCCCGGAGGGCGGTGTCCAGGGTATCCCCATCCCGCACCTCTCCCACCAGGATCACGTCGGGGTCCAGGCGCAAAACGCTCCGCAGGGCCTCGGCGAAGGTGAGGCCGATTTTGGGCTGGACGGGGATCTGCACCACGCCCTCCAGGGGGAACTCCACGGGGTCTTCAATGGTGACGAAGGTTTTCTCCCGGGTGTAAAGGCGGTCCAGGGCGGCGTAGAGGGTGGTGGTCTTGCCGCTTCCCGTGGGGCCGGTGACGAAGAGGATGCCGTGAGGCTTACGGAGGAGCTTTTGAAAGAGGGCGAGCTCCTCGGGGAGCATGCCGAGCTCCGTGAGGCCGAGCCGCACTCCCGTGGGGTAGATGATGCGCAGGGTGAGCTTCTCCCCGTGGAGGGTGCCCACGGAGGCCACCCGCACCTCGTACCGCTTTCCCTCAAAGGGGAAGGTGAAGTGGCCGTCCTGGGGGCGGCGCTTTTCGGCGATGTCCATGCCCGCCAGGACCTTATAGCGGGCGGCCAGGGGGGCTTCCAGGTCCTTGGGGAGGCGTTCTAGCTCCTGGATGACCCCGTCCATGCGGGCCCGCACCGCCAGGTGGGTTTCCTCGGGGTCCAGGTGGAGGTCGCTGGCGTTGAGGCCGATGGCCCGTTCCAGGAGGGCCTGGGCCAAGCGCACGGCGGGCATGGCCTCGAGGGTGAGGTCCACCTGGGCGGTCTCCTCGCGCCGGGCCTCCTCCTTGGGCCGGGCCTCCTCCGCCAGGAGGCGGTCCAGGGCCTCCAGGATCTCCCGGTCTGGGGCCAGGTAGGGAACGATTTCCTTTCCCGTGAGGAAGCGGAGCTCGTCCAGAAGGGCCAGGTCCGAGGGGTGGGCCATGGCCACGTGGAGCCGGTTCCCCTCCACCCGAAAGGGGAAGACCCGCTTCTCCCGGGCGAAGCGGGGATCCAGGAGGCGCAGGGCTTGGGGATCGGGGGAGGTTTCCGCCAGGCGGATGAGGGGCGCCCTTTGCTGGTCCGCCAGGACCCGGGCCAGGTCTTCCTCCTTCACGTAGCCCCGCCGGAGGAGGACCTGGCCCAGGAGGTCCCCCGTGCGGGCTTGCTCCTCCAAGGCCGCCTGGAGCTGCTCCGCCGTGATGTACCCTAGGCGCAGGAGGAGTTCACCGAGCTTGGGCCTTTGCAACCTCCACCTCCCAGGCGTAGACGGTCTTTCCCCCTAGGCTTGCGCGCTCCAGGGGGCCCACCCTCCCCCCAAGCCGTTGGGCGAGGAGGAGGGGAGCGTAGGGGTCCAGGGCCTTGCCCTCTAGGAGGAGGCGGCCCTCCTCGGCCTCGAGGCGGGTGAGCCAAAGGCTTTCCGGCTTTTCCGCCGCCACCTTGAGGATCTCCTCCAGGCCAAGCCCCTCAGGCCTTGCCGGCTGGAAGGCTTGCTCCCGCAAGAGGGCCGCTTCCCGCTTTAGGGCCTCTAGGCGGCCCCTTTCCCGGGCGGCCATCTGGGTGAGGAGGCTTTGCCCAAGGAGCCCCAGGACGAAGAAGAGGGAGGCCAAAAAGATGGCGAGCTGGGCCTCCCGCGGCAAGCCTTCCCCCAAGGGGCGGCGCCTTGGCTTGAGGTCTAGGGAAAGCGCCTGGGCCAGGGCCAGGGCCTCCAGGCCCTGGGGCGCGTCCTGGTGGATGCGCTCCGCCAAAAGCCCCGGGGGCAGGGGGGGTGGGGTGGGGAGGCCCAGGAGCCAGGCCTCCTCCGGGCGCCCTGCGTGGCCAAAGAGGGCGAGGGAGCGGGCCACTTCCTCGGCGAGGGCTTCCGTGCCGGCATCGGCCTCGAGGGTGAGGTAGCGGAAGCCCTTGAGCACCCCCCCTTCAAAAAGGGCCACGGTGTGGGCCAGGTTTTCCAGGACCAAAAGGGTGTGCGCCTCGCTCCGTTGGAGGGCGTGGCGCCAGAGGAGGAGGGGCAAGGGTTCTATGCGGCTTGGCCTCAAGCGGCCCAAGAGGGCGGCTCCCTTCTTGGGCATGGCGGCGTAGAGGACCCGCACCCTGCGCTCGTCCTCGGGGGTGGTGAGGAGGTAGTCGGCGAAAAGCTCCTCCCCGGCGAAGAGGGGGCTCCGCTCCGCCTCGGCGAGGACGGCTTCCTCCAGGGGGAAGCCCTCGAGGGCCGGGAAGCTCTGCCAGCGGAGAAGGGCGAACTCCGGCCCCAAGCCGATGTAGCTCCCCTTGGCCCCAAGCTCGCGCAGGCGGTGGAGGAGGCGCTCGTACCGGGGCCTTCCCTCCTCGTCCAAAAGGCCTTCCGCCGGGAAGCTTTCCACGTGTTCCCTCTCGAGGCGCAGGATGCGTTGGCGCAGAACAAGGAAGAGAGGCATACTCGGTTCGCTCCCAGTTTATCCAGTGCGCAAGGCCACCACCACAGGTGGGAAACGGTAGTCACGTCCTCCTACCCGGAGGGTAAGGTTTTTGCCGTCTAGGACATTGAGGTCGCACGGGGCGTCCATCAGGTAAACCCTCTCGTCTTCGTAGCAGAAGGCGGCATTGGGAAGAAGGGCAGGGGCGAGGAGGTCCTGGAAGCCCGTATTCGTGCCGTTGCCGCAGCTATTTGCCGACCACAAGGCTCTTTGGAGGCGGCCCGCTTGCAGGCGGTACTGCACACAGAGGGGGTTTGGGGAAGCGCTCACCTGGACCACAAAGCCTGTAGAGCTAGCGTTGGTAAGGCCGACGCTGGTGGCGCTGCGCAGATCCTTGCCCAGGTAGCCCCTGAGGTCCGCCATGAGGGCTTGGGCCTGTAGGAGGCTTCCCTCCTCTTGGCTTCGCATACCGGAGAGGAGAAGGGTGGAAAGGGCTAGGGCTAGAAGGCCAGCCAGGAGCATGGCGACGGCCAGCTCCGCAAGGGTTAGACCCTGTTGCTTCACCACCTCACCTCGCAAGAGTTTACCGAATACTCCCTGCCCAGCGCATCGCGCAGGCGGAGGTTGAAGGTGTAGGTAGTGTTCCGTGAGAAGTTCCTGGAAAACCGCAAGCGGATTTGGGTAGAGGTGAGTAAGGAAAGGGGCGAAGCAAAGCTAGCGAACCCGCTTCCTGAGGCGTAGGTCCCGCTGTAGTGGATTAGGAACAGCGGGGCCACTTGCCGAATTTCTCGCAGCTGTTGGTTTGAAGGGGTCTGTGGGGACCAGCTTAGGGAAAAGGCAATATAAGTGTTGCCTGTGGAAGGTAAGGTGAAGACAACCTGCCTGCGGTTTCCACCTGGGGCGCAGCTTCCCGCTATTGGGGTAGGGCCCGAGGAGGCCACCGCCACCTGGGTTACCTCGGCTAAAAGTTGGCTTCCTTCGTATACCCTTATTGTGCTGATGATTCGGGAAATGCCAGAAAGCGTTTCGCTTCTAGAACTCTGGCAAACCTGATAGGTTTTTCCTCCCAACGTGAGGCTTTGGGTAGTGGGGCAGTTGGGAAAAGGGTCATTGTTTTCCAGGACGGTTTCTGCTACGAATAGTCCTTCCTGGGAAGCTTGCGTGGCGCTACCACTACGGATCGTGGAGGATAGGGCGTCTACCACCAATAGGAGAAGCGACAGGAGAAGTAGGGCTAAAGCAGCTTCAACAAGGCTAAAACCCTTGGGGCTCATGGGACTACCTCCCATTCTTCCACCACGTCATCCGTGGCGTTGTAGACAGCCCTTACCTGGGCTACCACCCCATCGCTCTCGCCCACGGCGTTGATGGTAAAACGCCTTTTGCCCCCAGTATTGGTTTGGGAAATGGCGCAGTTTATTCCCCCTAGGCTTCCCGTACTGTAGCAGTACCTTCCCACGTAATCTCCGGCGCTGGAGGTACAGGGTGAGGAGGTTTGGCATACCAGTACGGGCTGGGCGGCGTAGGTGGGGTTGTTGGGGTTTGCTTGGATGAAGGCGATGGCCTCCCACGCTCCCGCTTCCGCCAGGTAGAGGGCCTGTAGACCTGCCTGGGACCTCAGGGTCCTTTCCGCATTGAGGCGGGCAAGAAGGGAGTAGGGGAGGACGAGGACGCCCAAAAACACCAGGATCAACGCCACCAGTAGGAGGAGATAGCCCCTTTCCCCCATCAGAACTCCCCCTGGCAATAGGCGCTTATCCCGGAGGTATAAGGGCGGAATACCACGATGCGGGCCTCCGGTTGGGTGGCGGGGTTCCCCGCTTGGGCCAGCTGGCCAAAGGGGTTGTACCCGTCCATGCAGTACTCCCGCCCTGGCCGGTAGCGGAGGATGATTTGGTAGTTGTAGGGGCCATAAGGGTTTCGCTTTAGGAAAGGCTCTTCCCAGGTATCCTTCTTATAAGGCGAGTCCAGCGCTTCCCAGACCTCATCTAGCCCCGGAGGGCGCCCAAGCTTGACGGTGAGGATGCGCACGGTGGAGTTCAGGGCCATGAGGGTCTGGCGCGCCGCAGCCTTTTCCGCCTCCTGGGATAGGTCTACAAACTTGGGAACGGCGATGGCGGCGAGAAGCCCCAAAATGACCAGCACCAGGGCAAGCTCTGTCAGGGTAAAGCCACGGCCTTTGGCCCGCATGTCCTGTTCCTCACTCTAGCGTATCCGGGTGCCCGCGAAAGCAGCGAATGGGCACGGTAACCGTGGTGGAGCTCACCGCGATGAGAAAGACCGAGCAGGCCTCGTCCGCATACAGGTAAGCCAGACGTTCCCCGGCGTTGCAGGCGGCGTTGTGGTTATGGTCCCAGTAGGCCACGGTGGTTCCAGAGGGGCAGGAAGAGGAAAGCCTAAGATCCTGGGGGTTTCCCAAAAGGGCTTTGAGTTGGTTCCATGTGGGTACGGTTCTGTTTTGGGC
Source organism: Thermus thalpophilus (assembly GCF_022760915.1). Lineage (NCBI taxonomy): Bacteria > Thermotogati > Deinococcota > Deinococci > Thermales > Thermaceae > Thermus > Thermus thalpophilus. The sequence continues at coordinate 15,555 of NZ_JAKTNS010000007.1, forward strand.
GATGAAGATGGCGTAGGCGGAGCGGAGGTTCCTTAGAACCTCTTGTTGCTGGGCTTTGCGAGCTTCGGCCTGGAGGTCCAGGTAGCGAGGCACAGCCACAGCGGCGAGGATGCCTACTACTAGGAGGACAAGGGCGAGCTCTACTAGGGTCAAGCCTTTTGCCATGTTTCGTCCCGTACCCAGAATGCGCCCAAGGCAAGAAGGGCGATGGGGGTGACGTGGACGCTATCGTACCAGGTAAGCCCATAAAGGATATACCCGACCAGGACGAGGACCCATGGGAGCCTGTCCCAAGAGGCCTGGCCGAGGGTGAGGCCGAGCCATAGAAGATAGGCGAGGCCCCCTAGAATGCCCACCGACAAGATGAGGTCCAGCACCAGGTTGTGGGCCTTGGCGTAGGGGGACGGGGCGAGGAGACGAAGGCCTTTGGCGTCTTCCAGGTAAATAAGGCGGTCCTCGCCTTGGATAACCCGCACGGGGGGCGTGAGGGCGATGGGCATCTGGTCTTGCTCCTTCCCGTTCCAGTCTACGGCGTAGGGGTAAGCTCGGGCGAACCCATCAAAACCCCAACCCAAAAGGGGCCGTAGGGGTAAGGCTTCCAGAGCCTTTTGCCAAAGCTCCAGCCGACCAGAACTGAAGGCGTTGGCCTCGGCGAAATCTGCGCCCAGCTCGGCAAAAAACCTTCGGAATTCCACGAGATGGAGGTGGGTTGCTCCCCAGTAAACGCCGAAGGTAAGGGCTCCGGCGGCGAGGAGCCTCCAGACCCCAGGGGTTCGCATGGGACGTGCCCAAAACAGCCCCAGGGAGAGGAGGGGTACCCAAAGGGCGAGCCATCCGCCACGGGTTTGCGTGAACCAGAGGGCGAGGCTTCCCAGGGCGAAGAGGAAGAGGAGCCGCCGGCTTGGCTTACCCAGGTAATGCCCGGCCACGAAAAGCCCAAGCAAAGCGAGAACCCCAGCGGCGTGCCCCCGGTGGGAGGTGAGGCCGATGGGCATCTGCCCTTGGTGCACGCCGGAGGCGGTGGCCTTGGGGTTTTCTTGGCACTGGGTTTTGGCTTCGTCAAAGCACCTTACGTACGTTTGGCCTTGGGTGTGCGTATAGTCCAGCTTCCAGTTCCAGACCTGGGGGAATATGGCCAGGGTATGCAGACCCAAGCCGAGGAAAAGCGTGGCTGCGAGGCGCTTGGGGGAAACGAGGCCCGTTTTTAGGGCCAGGTAGGTCGCCCAGGCGAAGGCCACCCCTAGCGCCCAAAACCGCAGCCCATCCCCCACGCTGGAATACCCGGTAAAGCTCCAGATGGGTTGGGGCGAAAGGAGCGTGGCGGCGATGCCTGAAAGGAGAAAGCCCAAAGAGGCGAGGAGGGCCAAGCCCTCGCTTCCAAGGTGGGGCAGGCGGCTTTTCCGGACGAGCACCCCGAGGAGCGTCAAGAGGACGAAGGCGGCCATTCCAGCCTCTCGTGGAGCGTTCCAGATGGCCTCGTGCCCCTGGCCCCAAGGGTTGATGGCGGTGAGGCCTGCGAACAGGCTCAGTAAAAGAACCCCCTCGAGGAGGGTAGGCCTCGAGGGGGTGCCCATAGCCACGAGGATCAGTTGATTGCGTAGCTGAGAGTGACGGTCTTGGTGCCTCGGGTGATGGTCAGCGTGTCGTTAGTGGCATTGCAGCTTACACTCGTTCCCCCATCGCTGGAAGTCCAGGTATTTCCGCTGGCTGAGCCACCTTCCAAGTTAGCGAAGATCTGAGCACAGGTGGGGACGCCTTTGGCCTGAACAGTGGCGATAGCGTAAGCGGAGCGCACTGCAGCTGCGGTAGCGTTGACATTGGCTTCGTTGGCTTGGTCGGTGAGGTCCACAAACCGCGGCACGGCGATGGCCACCAGGATCCCGATGATGACGATTACGATAGCGAGCTCTATCAGCGTGAAGCCTTTTGCCTTCATCTCTGCACCTCCCTTACAGGTCCCAGTATGGGCGTGGCGTGTGAAAACGGTGTGAAAGCTGGGACCTAGGCCGGAGATTACCATGGGGTTGCGAGGGGCGCAAGGGGCATCCTTCACAGGGCTTTCACCGGGGGCGTGCTACCCTTGGGGCATGCGCCAGGGGCTATGGCTTCTTCTCCTTCTCGGGCTTGGCGGGGCCTGGGGGCAGGGTTCGCCTCTGGAGGCTCTTTTGGTGCTTCAGGAGGACGTTATAGAGGAGGGGAGGCTTGTGGCCTACACGGGGGTAGAGCGTTACCCCGTGGCCTCGGAGGCGGAGCTAAAAGCCCTCCTCAAGCGCCTCGCCCGCCCACCCCGCCCGCCCCGCTTTGTCTACCAGGAAGGCCGGTGGCGGGGGGTGGAGAAGAAGGGGCTCGCCTTTGACGAAGCTTTGGCCCTACAGGCCTACCGGGAAGCCCTGGGCCAAGGGAAGAAGAGCTTCCGGCTTCCCGTACGCTACACCCCGCCAAGCCCAAGCCTAAAGGACCTTTACGCCCTGGGGGTGCGGGAGCACCTGGCCACGGGAGAGACGGACTTCAGGGGGTCCAGCCGGGAGCGGGCCCATAACCTCCTTCTCGCCTCCAGCAGGCTGGACGGCCTCCTCATCCCCAGAGGGACCTTCTCCTTCAACCAGGCCCTGGGGCCCATCACGGAGGAGGAAGGCTACAAGGAGGCCTTCGTCATCGTGGGGGACCGCACGGAGGAGGGGGTGGGGGGCGGGGTGTGCCAGGTGTCCACCACCCTTTTCCGCGCCTTCTTCTTCGCCGGCCTGCCCATCCTGGAGCGCCACGCCCACAGCTACCAGGTGGCCTACTACAAGCCCCCCGGCCTGGATGCGGCGGTCATCCAGCCCTACAAGGACCTAAAGGCCCTAAACGACACCCCGGGGCACATCCTGGTCCAGCGCTCCGTGGTGGGCACCAAGCTCCGCTTCCACCTTTTCGGGACCAAGGACCGGGAGGTTTCCTGGGAGGGCCCCTTCCTCAGCGAGCGCAAGCCGCCCCTTCCCCCCAAGGAGGTCCTGGACCCGTCCTTGCCCCCGGGCGTGCGCAAGCAAGTGGATTTCGCCGCCGAAGGGGCCCGGGTGGAGGTACGGCGCAAGGTGCGCTACGCCGACGGCCGGGTGCGGGAGGACCGCTTTGTAAGCGTCTACCGCCCCTGGGGGGCGGTCTATCTCGTGGGGCCTAGCCCCACTCCAAAAGCACCGCCCGTTCCACCGGCAGGAGGCGGTGGGGCTCCGTGACCCGGGCGGCTTCCCCTTTTCTGAGGTGCAGGTAGCGCCCCTCGGGGAGGTCTATGACGAGCTCCCCTTCCAAGAGAAGGTAAAAAGCGACCCCTTGGCGCTCTTCCGCCTCGAGGAGGGGGTAGGCCTTGAGGGGGGTGCCCGGCACCTCCACCCTTTCCGCCCGGGCCAGGCGCAGGAGGTGGAGCTTGTAGCTTTCCATCAGGCGGGGGCCACCTCCTTCTTGGCCCGGCCCTTTTGCATCCGGAGCTTAAAGAGGGCCCGCTTGGCCAAGGCGGCTTCCTCTGGGGAAAGCTTCTTCCCCTGGGCTAAGGCCTCCACCGCCTGGCGTTCTTCCTCCTTCAGGCTTGGGAGAAAAGCCTTTAAGGCCTCAAAGTCCTGGGGGAGTTTGGGGGCGCTTGGGGCCTTTCGCTTGCCCTTGGCGGGGCCTGGGGTTTTGGGGGCGGGAAGGAGCTTGGGGTCGTGCGCCGGGCAGCCCGGGTTGATGCAGGCGCCCTCCCCCTTTTTGACCAAAGGCCAGCCGCAGCTTGGGCAGGTTTGGTCCAGGAGGGGATAGAAGGAGAGGAAATCGCAGGCGTTTTCCTCGCACTTGTAGTAGGGCTTGCCCCGCTTGCTCCTTTTTTCCAGTACCCGGCCGCCGCACTTGGGGCAGGTGTGCCCCGTGGGCCGGCCATCGTCCCGGGTGTAGTCGCACGCCGGGTAGCCCGAGCAGGCGATGAAGCTCCCGTAGCGGCCTTCCTTGCGCAGAAGGGGCTTGCCGCACTTGGGGCAGGCTTCCCCTATGGGCTCCGCCTCCCGCTTTTCCAGGGGCTCGGTGTAGGTGCACTCCGGGTAGCCGGTGCAGCCCAGGAACTGCCCGTAGCGGCTCACCTTGAGCTCCAAGGGGCGGCCGCACCGGGGGCAGGTCTTCTTGGGCACCTGGGCCAGTTCCCCCAAGAAGGGCTCGTAGAACTCCCAGACCACCTGGGGCCAAGGGGCCTTGCCCTCCTCCACCTGGTCCAGGCGGTCTTCCATGCGGGCGGTGAACTCGTAGGCCACCACCTGGGGGAAGCGCTCCTTCAGGTAATGGGTCACCTCCCGGCCCAAGGGGGTGGGGAGGAGGGTGCGCCCCCTGCGCTCCACGTACCCACGTTTTTCCAAGGTTTCCAGGGTGGGGGCGTAAGTGGAGGGGCGGCCGATGCCCAGCTCCTCCATGGTCTTCACCAGGCTGGCGTCCGTGTAGCGGGGCGGGGGCTCGGTGAAGCGCTCTTCGGGGGTGATTTCCAGAAGCTGGGCCTCGGAGCCTTCCGGCACCGGGGGCACCGGGGGTTCCTCGTCCTCTTCCTCCTTGCCCCAGGCCTTCAGGTAGCCCTCAAACTTGAGCACCGAGCCCGAGGCACGGAAGAGGAGGCGGGGGGTTCCTTGGCCCTCGAGGACCACCGCCGTCTGCTCGTAGAGGGCGTCCTTCATCTGGCTCGCCAAAAACCGCCGCCAGATGAGGTCGTAGAGGCGGTACTCCTCCTCAGAAAGGTACTTGCGCACGCTTTCCGGGGTGCGCCTTGGGTCGGTGGGACGGATGGCCTCGTGGGCATCCTGCACGCCTTCCTTGCGGTTTTTGTAGACCCGGGGGGCCTCGGGGAGGAAGCTTGGCCCGAAGCGCTCGGCGATGACCTCCCGGGCCAGGGCCAGGGCCTCGGGGGAGATGCGCACCGAGTCCGTGCGCATGTAGGTGATGAGGCCCACGGTGCCCTCGGGGAGGTCCACCCCCTCGTAGAGGCGCTGGGCAATGCGCATGGTGCGGCTTGCCGTGTAGCCCAAGCGGCTGCTTGCCGCTTGCTGGAGGGTGGAGGTGGTGAAGGGGGGCGGGGGGGACTTGCGCCTTTCCTTCACCTCCACCCGGACCACCCGGTAGGGGCGCTTCCGGGCCTCCTCCGCCAGGGCCTTGGCCTCCGCCTCCGTCTTGAGGTGGAGCTTCCCCTCCTTCTCCCCTTGCCCCGCCCAAAGGCGCTTGCCGTCCACCTCGTGGAGGAGGGCGGGGAAGGTCTTTCCCGCCGCCTGGAAGAGGCCTTTGAGGAGCCAGTACGCCTCCCGTTGGAAGGCCTCAATCTCCTCCTCCCGCTCCACCACAAGCCTCAGGGCCACGCTCTGCACCCGGCCGGCGGAGAGGGCCCGCTTGCGGAACTCCAGGGAGAGGAGGGGGGAGAGGTTGTAGCCCAAGAGGCGGTCCAAGACCCGGCGGGCCTGCTGGGCGTCCACCAGGTTCTGGTCAATGGGGCGGGGGTGTTCCACCGCTTGGCGCACCACCTTGGGGGTGATCTCGTGGAACTCCACCCGGATGGGCTCTTGGGGGTTGCGGCCCAAAAGCCTCGCCACGTGCCAGCCGATGGCCTCCCCTTCCCGGTCGGGGTCGGTGGCGATGAGGAGGCGCTTGCCCTGGGCCGCCCGCTTGAGCTCCTCCACCACGGGCTTCTTGTCCTTCTTCACCTCGTAGGTGGGGGCGAAGTCCCGCTCCACGTCCACGCCCAAATCCCGCTCGGGGAGGTCGGCCACGTGGCCGCGGCTTGCCCGCACCTCGTAGGCGGGGCCCAGCATCTTCTGGATGCTCTTGGCCTTGGCGGGGGACTCCACCACCACCAAGGTGGTGGCCCCGCCCTTGGCCGGTGCGCTGGTCCCTTGCGTGCGCTTCTTCGGCATCGCCCCCTATTTAGGGGGGTGGGGGCGGGGTTGTCAAGAGTTGGGCCCGCTTTTGCCCTTCAGGTCGGCGCCGGGGTAGCTCCGGGGAAGGAGCTTCCTTTCCCAGGCGGCCCGGGTGAGCTCTTCCCGGAAGTCGGGGTGGGCGACCTCTATGAGGGCCTTGGCCCTTTCCCGCAAGGAGCGGCCGAAAAGCTCGGCGATACCCCACTCCGTCACCACGTAGTGCACGTCGGCCCGGGTGGTCACCACCCCCGCCCCTGGCCGGAGGTAGGGGACGATGCGGCTATGCCCCTTGGCGGTGGAGGGGAGGGCGATGATGGGCTTGCCCCCCTCGCTCCGGGCCGCTCCCCGGATGAAGTCCAACTGGCCGCCGAAGCCCGAGTAGATGCGGGTGCCGATGGAGTCCGCCACCACCTGGCCCGTGAGGTCCACCTCAATGGCGGAGTTGATGGCCACCATCTTGCGGTTTTGCGCCACCACGAAGGGGTCGTTCACGTAGTCGGCGGGGTGGAGCTCAAAGAGGGGGTTGTCGTGGACGAAGCGGTAAAGCCTTTCCGAGCCCAGGACGAAGGTGCCGATGATCTTGCCCGGGTGGAGGGTCTTCTTGGCCCCGGTGATGAGGCCCTTTTCCCAGGCCTCGAGGACCCCGTCGGAGATCATCTCCGTGTGCACGCCCAAGTCCCGCCGCCCCGAGAGGCTGGCCAAGACGGCGTCGGGGATGGCCCCGATGCCCATCTGCAGGGTGGCCCCGTCCTCAATGAGGCTCGCCACGTGCTCCCCGATTTTCCGCTCCACCTCGCCGAAGCCTTCCCGCTTTAGCTCGGGCAGGGGCCAGTCCACCTCCACGATGGCGGTGAGGCGGGACACGTGGACGAAGGTGTCCCCCAGGGTTCTCGGCATCCTGGGGTTCACCATGGCGATCACGATGGGGGCCGCCTCCACCGCCGCCTTGGTGGCGATCACCTCCACCCCCAAGGAGCAGAAGCCGTGCTCGTCCGGCGGGGATACCTGGATGATGGCGGCGTCCAGGGGCAGGATGCGCCTTTTGAAGAGCCAGGGCACTTGGTGGAGCATGATGGGCACGTAGTCCGCCCGGCCCTGGTTCACCGCTTCCCGGTCCGCCGGGCCCACGAAGAGGGAGCGGCGGCGGAAGTGCCCCTCCATCTCGGGGCTTGCGAAGGGGTCTTCCCCCATCTGGAGGAGGTGGACGAGCTCCACCCCTTCAAGCTCGTCCTTGCGGGCGGCGAGGGCCTTGAGGAGGGGCGTGGGGGTGGCGGCGTTGCCGGAAACGAAGACCCGCATCCCCGAGCGGATGAGGGTCACGGCGTCCTCGGGGGAGGTGAGCTTCTTGCGGTAGCTCATTCTAGGTGGCCTCCTTTCTGGCCCAGGAGGAGGTAGGCCCCTTGGCGCAGGGCGGGGACCTTAAGGGGGTCCTCCTCCACCTGGAGCAGGAAGGGAAGGAGCGTGGCGGTGAGGGCGTGGCTCGCCGTGCGGGGTACCAGGGCGGGGACGTTGGGCAGGCAGAAGTGGGTGACGCCGAGCTCCTGGTAGATGCCAAGTCGGCTCGTTTCCGCCACGCCCCCTTGGTCAATGGCGAAGTCCAAGAGCACCGAGCCCCGGCGCATGCGGGAAAGGAGCTCCCGGCTGAGGAGCACGGGGGCCCTTTCCCCCGGCACCGCCACCGCCCCCACCAGGACGTCGGCGAAGGCCACGTACCGCTCCAGGCGGCTTTGGGTGACCAGGGCGGTGATGGCCCCGGGGGCCTCCCGGCTCGCCTCCTCCAGGGCGGAAAGCTCCTTGTCCAGGAGGTAGACGGAAGCCCCGGCCCCCAGAAAGGCCCGGGCCGCCGCCCGGCCCAGGGTGCCCGCCCCCAGGATGACCACGTCCGCCGGGGGGATGCCGGGGAGGCCGGAGAGGAGCATGCCCGGGCCCAGGGGGGCCTCGAGGAGCCTCCCCGCAATCTGCGGGGCCATGCGCCCGGCGATCTCGCTCATGGCCTTGAGGATGGGGCGCTTGACGCCTTCCCCGATGAGCTCGTAGCCGATGGCGCTAAGGCCCTTTTCCGCCATGGCCTCCAGGAGACCCGTTTCCGCCACCGCCAGGTGCAGGAAGCCCATGAGGGTGGCCCCGGGGCGCAGGAGGGCGATCTCCTCGAGGGTGGGCCGCCCCACCTTGAGCACCACCTCGCCCCGGCCGAAGGCCTCCTCCCGGCTCACCAAGGTGGCCCCTGCCTCCTCGTAGGCCTCGTCCGGGAAGCCCGCCCGTTCCCCGGCCCCCCGCTCCACGTAGACCCGGTGGCCCCGGGCCACGAGCTCCCGCACCCCTTGAGGGGTGAGGGCCACCCGGCCTTCCCGCACCTCCTCCCCAAGCGAAGGGGGGATTTTTAGGCGCGTCCGTTCCTTGGGTAGGCCAAAGTCCATACCGCCTCCTACCCCTGAGCTTACGGCCTTTAGGGGTGGCGGATGTCCCTTGCCCTTCTCATCTCCCCTTGCCCTAGGCTTGGGCCGTGGAGGCCTTTGCGGACTGGCTCTTCGTGGTCCTTTGGGTGGCGGGGGTTCTCCTCACCTTCGTGCCCTTCGTGCCCGCCACCTTGGTGATCCTTTTCGCCGCCTTCGTGCACGAGCTCCTCTTGGGTTTCCGGGAGCTTTCCCTGGGGCTTTGGCTTGGCCTCGGTGCCCTGGCCCTTTTGGCCATGACCCTGGACAACCTGGCGGCCCTCTGGGGGGCCAGGCGCTACGGGGCGGGCCGGGCGGGGTTATGGGGGGCCTTTCTGGGGGGCGTCCTGGGCCTTTTCCTGGGGGTGGTGGGGGTCTTGGTGCTCCCCTTCCTCCTGGCCTTTTTCTTGGAGTACCTGGCGGGCCGAAAGCCGGAGGAGGCCCTGAGGGCCGCCTGGGGCACCCTGGTGGGCCTCATGGGGGGCGTGGTGGCCAAGGTCCTCGTCCACCTGGCCATGGGCCTCTTGGTGGTCCGGGCCGTCTTCTAGCGTATGCTTGAGGGCATGGAGCTTGTCTTCGTCACCCGCCAGGGGTGCGGGCTTTGCGAGAAGGCGGAAAGGGCCCTCTGGACCTTGGGAGTGCCCTACGTCCGCCGGGATGTGGACCAAGACCCGGAGCTTTTCCGCCTCTATACCTTCCGGGTCCCCGTGCTCCTCCTAGGGGATGAGGTGCTTTTGGAGGGGGCTTTTGGGGAAAAGGAGCTCGTGGCCCTGATAAAAGAGCGCCTAAAGGGGTGAGCCATGGACCCCACGATGATCCAGATCGGACCCTTGCGCATCCAGTGGTACGGCTTCCTCCTGACCCTCGCCATCTTTATCGGCTTTGAGCTCGCCAAGCGCCGCCTGAAGGCGTGGGGCTTGGATGCGGAGCGGTTTGAAACCGTGGCCTTTTGGGCGGTGGTCTTTGGGGTGGTGGGGGCCAGGCTCGGCTACGTCCTCACCTCCCCCGGCTACTTCCTGCAAAACCCCCTGGAGGTCCTTTACGTCTGGCATGGGGGGCTTTCCTTCCACGGGGCGGTTTTGGGCGGGGCGCTGGTCTTCTTCTACTACCACCGGAAAAAGGGCTACCCCCTTTGGCCCTACCTGGACGCCGCCACCCCCGGGGTGGCCTTGGGGATCATCGCCGGGCGGATCGGCAACCTCATGAACGGCTCGGACACCGTGGGCCGCCTGACCACCTTGCCCATCGGCTTCACCTGGCCGGAGTGGGCCAAGGGGTTTCCCGGGGTCTGCCCGGGGGTTGACGACATCTCCCAGGTCTACCGGTGCGCCGAGCTCTTAAGGGGGCCCGTCCACCTCACCCAGGTCTACGGGGCCTTGGTGGGGGTTATCCTCCTCCCCCTTTCCCTCTACTGGCTGCGGAAAAACCCCTTCCCCGGCTACGCCTTCTGGAACTTCCTCCTTTGGTATAGCGTCCTCCGCTCCGTCTTGGAAGAGCCTTTCCGCCTGAACCCCCTTTGGCTTCCCGTCTACCGCAACGACGAGCTGGGCATCGGCCTCTTCACCGCCACCCAGGTGGTGAGCCTGCCCCTCATCCTCTTGTCCCTCTACATGCTTAGGCGCCTGGGCCAGGGAAAGGTGGCCTCGGGGTAGCATAGCCTTATGCATGCGCACGTGATCCTGGCCGCAGGGCAGGGGACCAGGATGAAGTCCCGCCTGCCCAAGGTCCTGCACCCCCTTTTGGGCAAGCCCATGCTCCTATACGCCGTGGAAACCGCCTTGGCCCTGGGCCCGGAAAGGCTTGTGGTGGTGGTGGGCCACGGGGCGGAGGAGGTGGAGGCGGCCCTAAGGGGCTACCCGGTGGAGACGGTCCGCCAGGAGGCGCAGCTCGGCACCGCCCACGCTCTCTTGCAGGCGGAGGCTCTCCTTAAGGACTTCGCCGGCCCCTTTTTGGTGACCCAGGGGGATACCCCCCTCCTTTCCCCGGAAACCCTAAAGGCCCTACTGGCCAAGGTGGCGGAAGGGGCGGGGATGGCCCTCCTCACCGTGGAACTGGAAAACCCCACGGGCTATGGCCGCATCCTCAGGGATGGGGAAGACGTGGTGGCCAACGTGGAGGAGAAGGACGCTTCCCCCGAGGTCAGGGCCATCCGGGAGGTGAACGCCGGGGCCTACGCCTTTGACGGCTTCCTCTTCCAGGCCCTCAAGGAGGTGAAAAACGAAAACGCCGCCCAGGAGTACTACCTCCCCGACCTCATCGCCATCTACCGGGCCCACGGCAAGCGGGTGGTGGCGGTGCGGGGCGAGGCGGCGGAGGCTTTGGGGGTGAATACCCGCGAGGAGCTGGCCCGGGTGGAGGGGGTGCTCTTGGCCCGCCTGCGCGCCGAGTGGATGCGAAGGGGCGTGCGCATGGTCCTCCCCGAAACCATCTACCTGGAGCCCTCGGTGGAGCTCGCCCCCGACGTGACCCTCTGGCCTGGGGTGGTGCTTAAGGGGAGGACGCGGATCGGGGAGGGGTGCGAGGTGGGGGCGTACGCCCTCCTGGAGGACACCACCCTGGAACCCGGGGCCAAGGTCCACGCCCACACCGTGGTCCAGGGGGCCCACCTCTTCCCGGGAGCCGACGCCGGGCCCTTGGCCCGGCTCCGCCCCGGGGCGGTGCTCAAGGAGGGGGTCCACGTGGGGAACTTCGTGGAGGTGAAGAATAGCCTCCTCCACCCCGGGGTCAAGGCGGGGCACCTGGCCTACCTGGGGGATGCGGAGGTGGGGGAGGGGACCAACGTGGGGGCGGGGGTCATCACCGCCAACTACGACGGCAAGCGCAAGCACAAGACGCTGATCGGCAAAAACGCCTTCATCGGCTCCAATAGCGTCCTGGTGGCCCCGGTGCGGGTGGGGGATGGGGCCATGGTGGGGGCGGGGAGCGTCATCACCCACGACGTGCCGGAGGACGCCTTGGCCGTGGCCCGGGGGCGGCAGCGGAACCTCGAGGGCTACGCCAAGCGGAAGCGGGAGGAGGGCTAGGGCTTCATTCCTCCTTCAGGAGGGGTGCTAAACTGGGGCTATGAACCTGGGCATGCCGGAAATCCTGGTGATCCTGGTGGTGGCCCTCCTCATCTTCGGGCCCAAGAAGCTTCCTGAGCTGGGCCGCTCCTTGGGCCAGAGCATCCGGGAGTTCAAGCGGGGGGCGCAGGAGATCCGCGAGGAGCTGGAGAAGGCGGTGGACGTGAAGGAAGAGGTGAAGCCTAAGGCGGAGCCCGCCCCGGCCAAGGAGGAGCCCAAAGCTTGAAGGAAGCCCCGTTGGTGGAACACCTGGAGGAGCTTAGGGCCCGGCTCCTCTGGGCGCTTTTGTCCTGGGCGGTGGGCACGGGGGTGGCCTGGTCCTTCCGGGTGCAGCTTTTGGACTGGCTCAAGCGCCCCTTGGACCTGGCGGCCAAGCAGAACGGCATCCAGGTGAACCTCATCGTCCTGGACATCACCGAGCCCTTTTTGGTCTCCTTGAAGGTGGCGGCCTTCGGCGGCCTGGTCCTGGCCTTGCCCTTCATCGTCTACCAGGTCTGGGCCTTCATCGCCCCGGGGCTATACGAGCACGAGAAGCGCTTGGCGGGCCCTTTTCTCTTAGGGGCGGGGTTTAGCTTCGCCCTGGGGGCCCTTTTCGCCTACTACGGCTTCCTGCCCTTCGCCATCCCCTTCCTCTTGGGCTTTCTGGGGGATGTGGTCACCCCCCAGATCTCCATCGGCCGCTACATGGGCCAGGTCCTCATGATGATGACCGTCATGGGCCTGGTCTTTGAGATGCCCGTGGTGAGCTACCTCCTGGCCCGCTTGGGCCTCCTCTCCTCCGCCTTCCTGGCCCGGAACTGGCGGGTGGCCGTGGTCCTCCTCCTCAGCCTGGCGGCGGTCATCACCCCCACGGTGGACGTGGTTTCCCTCTCCATCGTCACCCTGCCCCTTCTCGTCCTCTACTGGGTTTCCGTCCTGGTGGCCCGCTTGGCCGAGCGGCAAAGGCCCAAGGAAGAAGCCGCTTGACACCCGAAGGGGCTTTGCCCCATAGAATAGCCCATGGACGAGCGCATCCTGGCCCTGCGCAAAGAGGTGGACCGGGTGAACCGGGAGTTGCTTCGCCTCCTTTCCGAGCGGGGAAGGCTGGTGCAGGAGATCGGCCGCATCCAGACCGAGCTTGGCCTCCCCCACTACGACCCCAAGCGGGAGGAGGAGATGCTTGCCTACCTCACGGCGGAAAACCCCGGCCCCTTTCCCAACGAAACCATTCGCAAGCTCTTCAAGGAGATCTTCCAGGCGAGCCTGGACCTGGAAGAGCGCCAGGACCAGAAGAAGTTCCTCTACTCCAAAAAGCACAAGCCCGAGCCCACCCGGGTGCGGGTGAAGGGGGTGGTCTTTGGGGAGAGGCCGCTCCTCATCGCCGGGCCCTGCTCCATTGAGTCGGAGGAGCAGATGATGGAAACCGCCCGCTTCCTGGCGGGCCGGGGGGTTAGGGTGCTCCGGGGCGGGGCCTTCAAGCCCAGGACGAGCCCCTACGGCTTCCAGGGCCTGGGCCTCGAGGGCCTAAAGCTTGGCCGCAAGGCGGCGGACGCCTTCGGCATGGTCTTCGTCACCGAGGTCATGGACACCCGGGACGTGGAGCTCGTGGCGGAGTATGCGGACATCCTCCAAGTGGGGGCCCGCAACATGCAGAACTTCGCCCTCCTCAAGGAGGTGGGCCGCGCCGGGAAGCCGGTCCTCCTCAAGCGGGGGCTTTCCGCCACCATGGAGGAGTGGTTCTACGCCGCCGAGTACATCCTTTCCCAAGGAAACGAGCAGGTGATCCTGGCGGAAAGGGGCATCCGCACCTTTGAGCGCTGGACCCGGAACACCCTGGACCTCTCCGCCGTGGCCTTGGCCAAGCAGGAGACCCACCTCCCCGTCGTCGTGGACGTGACCCACGCCGCCGGGCGCACGGATCTCCTCGCCCCCTTGGCCCGGGCGGCCTTGGCCGTGGGGGCGGACGGGGTGCACGTGGAGGTGCACCCGAACCCCAAGGTGGCCCTCTCGGACAACCAGCAGCAGATGGACTTCGCCCAGTTTGACCGCTTCCTGGAGGCCATCCGGGACCTCCTCCCCGAGGGCTAATGGGCCTTTTGGACAACCTCCTCAACGCCTTCCTCAAGGCCACGGACCCCAGGCCCCGCTACACGGAGGCCCGCTGCCTCCTCTACAAGAACAGCGTGGGGGGGTGCGACCGCTGCTACCAGGCCTGTCCCAAGGGGGCGGTGCGTTTGGAGGGGTGGCGGGTGGAGCTGGACGAGGTCCTGTGCACGGGCTGCGGCCTCTGCACGGGGGTCTGCCCCGGCCTCGCCCTGGAGTACCCCTTGGGGGCCATCCAGGAGGCCCTGATCCGAGGGAAGGGACAGCTTCGGTGCTCCAAGGCGGAGGGGAAGGGGGAGGAGGTCCTTTGCCTGGGCCGGCTCACCCCCGGGCTTCTCGCCGAGGCGGGAAGCCGTTTCGGCCGGGTGGTCCTCGCCCGGGGGGACTGCGCCCGTTGCCCCATCGGGGGGCCCTCGGTGCCCGAGCACCTTAGGCGGATGGCGGAAGAGGCCCAGCGCTACTTCCCCGTGGTGGTGGAGGTGCGGGAAGGGGAGCTTCCCGGGGAGAAGGTGGGGAGGCGGGAGCTATTCCAGGCCCTTTTGGGAAGCGCCAAGCGCACCGCCGCTGACCTCGTCCCCGAGCTTCCCCTGCCCCAAGCGCCCGAGGAGGAAAAGGGCCTGCCGGCGGAGCTTCGCCTTCGCCTTCTCGCCGCTTCCCGGGCGGAGGCGGTGGCCTGGCCCAGCATCCGGGTGGAGGAGGGGTGCACCCTCTGCCCGGTCTGCACCAACGTCTGCCCCACGGGGGCGGTCTACCGGGTGCGGGAAGGGGAGGAGTACGTCCTGAGGCTCAGGGTGGAGGCCTGCACCGGGTGCGGGGCCTGCGTGGAAAGCTGCCCGCCCCAGGTGATCCGCCTCGAGGCCGCCCCCAAGGAGGCGCTGGGCCAAGAGCTAGAACTTTTCCGGGGCAAGCCCCCTTGGTACGACCTTTGAACCTGGTATAATCCCCGCCAAGCTATGGATGCGGACGTGGTGGTGGTGGGCGGGGGGCTCGCCGGTCTGGTGGTGGCCACGGAGGTGGCGGCCCGGGGGAAGCGGGTCTTCCTCCTGGAGCAGGAGCCCCACCTGGGGGGGCAGGCCTTCTGGTCCTTTGGGGGGCTTTTCCTCGTGAACTCCCCCGAGCAACGCCGGCTCGGCATCCGGGACTCCGTGGAGCTCGCCTTCCAAGACTGGCTGGGCTCCGCCGGCTACCACCGGGAGGAGGACTACTACGGCCAGCTTTGGGCCCAGGCCTATTTGAGCTTCGCCGCCGGGGAGAAGCGGGCCTGGCTCGCCTCCTTGGGCGTCCGCTTTTTCCCGGTGGTGGGCTGGGCGGAAAGGGGCGGGGGCTTGGCCACGGGGCACGGCAACTCCGTGCCCCGCTTCCACATCGTCTGGGGCACGGGGCCTGGGCTTTTGGAGCCCTTTCTCCGCCGGGTGGAGGCCTTTGCCGCCGAGGGGCGCCTGAGGGTCTTCCTCCGCCACCGGGTGGAGGAGGTCCTGGTGGAAGGGGGGAAGGCGGTGGGGGTGGCGGGGGTGGTCCTGGAGGAGGACCCCAAGCCTCGAGGGGTGCCCACGAGCCGCAAGCCCCTAAGGGACTTCGCCTTCCGCGCCCAGGCGGTGGTCCTGGCCACGGGGGGGATTGGGGCCAACCTGGACCTGGTGCGCCGCTACTGGCCCGAGCGCATGGGGAGGCCCCCAGAGAGGATGCTCGTCGGCGTGCCCGACCACGTGGACGGCTCGGGCCTCTTCCTGGCGGAGCGGGCGGGGGCGCGCCTGGTCAACCTGGACCGCATGTGGCACTACCCCGAGGGGGTGGAGAACCACACCCCCATCTGGACGGGCCACGGCATCCGCATCCTCCCCGGTCCCTCGGCCCTCTGGGTGGACGCCACAGGCAAGCGCCTCCCCCCGCCCCTCTTCCCCGGGTTTGACGCCCTGGAGACCCTGCGCCACCTGCGCCATACCGGTTTTGACTGGAGCTGGTTCATCCTGGACCTGCGCACCCTGAAGAAGGAGTTCGCCCTCTCGGGGTCCGAGCAGAACCCGGACCTCACCGGCAGGCGCTGGCTCCAGGTGATCCAAAACCGCCTTCTGGGCCCCGCCGCCCCCGTGCGGGCCTTTTTGGAGCGGGGAAAGGACTTCCTCGTGGCGGACCACCTTTCCGACCTCCTGCGGAAGATGGACGCCCTGGCTCCCGGGGTTTTGGACCCCGTGCGCCTCGAGAGGGAGGTCAAGGCCCGGGACCTAGAGCTCCTAAACCCCTTCGCCAAGGACAGCCAGATCCTCGCCCTCCACGCCTTCCGCCGCTACCGGGGCGACCGGATTTTCCGGGTGGCCAAGCCCGCCCCCTTCCTTTCGGGGAAAAGCCCCTTGGTGGCGGTGCGCCTTTGGACGCTTACCCGCAAGACCCTGGGGGGCATCCAGACCGACCTCAAGGCCCGGGCCTAACGCCGAGGGGCGAGCCCCTTCCCGGGCTCTTCGCCGTGGGGGAGGCGGCGGGGTTCGGGGGCGGTGGGTTCCACGGCTATAAGGCCTTGGAGGGCACCTTCTTGGGGGGGTGTCTCTTCACGGGGCGCCAGGCGGCCAGGGCGCTTCTGGAGGGGCTAGAATAGCCCCATGCGGCTTCACCACGTGGGCATCGCCGTGGAGGACCTGGAGAAGGCCAAGGGGCGCTACCTCCTTTTGGGCTACCGGGTGGTGGCGGAAGGGGAGGTTCCGGCGCAAGGGGTGCGGGTGGCCCTCCTTAGGGGGGAAGGGGAGGCCCTTTTGGAGCTCCTCGCTCCCCTGGGGCCCGAAACCCCCGTGGGCCGCTTCCTGGCCAAGCGGGGGCCTGGCCTCCACCACCTGGCCTTCGCCACGCCCGATATTGAAGGGGAGCTCGCCCGGCTGAAGGCGGCGGGGGCGAAGCTTATTGACGAGGCGCCTAGGCCCGGCTTTGGGGGGCACAGGGTGGCCTTCCTCCACCCCTCCTTTGGCCTTGGGGTCCTTTGGGAGCTGGTGGAGGCCTAGTGCGCCCCCTTTTCCTCCTCTTGGCTCTCCTCCACATGGGCCTCCTCTGGTGGCTTTCGGACCAGCCCCAAACCGGGCTTGGGCTTCCCCACCCCTGGGACAAGGGGGCCCACTTCCTGGCCTACGCCCTCTTGGGCCTTCTCCTGCGCTTGGGCCTAGGCCGCTTTCCCTGGGCCTTTCTCCTGGGGGCGGCCTACGGGGTGGTGGACGAGTACCACCAAAGCTTCATCCCCGGCCGGGAGGCCTTCGGCCTAGACCTGGTGGCGGACGCCTTGGGGGCCTTTTTCGGGGCTAAAGCGGGGGGTAGATGGGAAGCTCCAAAAACCTCCCGCCCCTAGCCGAGGCGGCCCGCACGATGGCCTCCGCCACCAGTTCGGGGGCGATCCAGCGGCTCGGGTCCGCCTCGGGCATGGCCCGGCGGTTGGCCTCGGTGTCCAGGGTGCCCATGGGGTAGACCACGAGGAAGCGCACCCCCTCCACCTCCCCTTGGAGGGATTTCAGAAGGCTCGCCAGGGCGGTTTTGGCCATGGCGTAGAGGGCCCGGCCGGGGCCCGCCCCCGTCCAGGCGGGGCCGGCGGCGATGGCGGCGAAGAAGCCTTCCCCCCGCCTTTCCATGTAGGGGAGGACGGCCTTTAGGAGGTTGTAGGCGGTGCGGAGGTTGAGGTCTAGCATCCAGTCGTAGAGTCCCGGGTCGGAGTCCAAAAAGCGCCCGGCGGCGAAGCCGCCCACGGTGTGCACCGCGCCGTAGAGGGGGGCTTCCCGCTCCACGAAGCGGGCCAAGGCCTCGGCCTCCTCGAGGCGGGTGAGGTCGGCCACGAAGGTCTTAGCCCCCACCTTCTCCGCCCTCTCCGCCATGCGCTCAAGCCGGGGGTCGGAGAGGAAGAGCCTCGCTCCCGCCTGATGGAGGGCGGGGATAAGGGCCCGGGCCAGGGCCCCGCCCGCTCCCGTGACCAAGAAGGCTTTTCCTTGGAGCATGGCTTCATTCTACGGGGATGAAGGCGAGGGCGTTGGGGCTAAACCCCATGGAGGCGGTCGCTTGGGGATAGGTGGGGAGGGGGTTTTGCTGGAGATCGTAGACCTCCAGGAAGCTCCCCCGGGCCAGGTAGAGGTAGGCGTCCTGGCCCACGGCGGCGGCGGCGTAGGCGGTATAGGCGTTCCGCGCCCCCGAGTCCCGGGGGGAGAGGACCCGGAAGCCTTGGCCATAGGCCACCAGGCCCTGCACGGGGTCCAGGGCCAGGCGGACGGGGCCTGGGAAAAGCCCGAGGCTTTGCGAGGTGGGGTTTTCCACCCCGTTCCAGGCGAGGAAAAGGGTGTCCGTGGCCGTGCGGCCCGCCCCTAAAAGCCTTCCCCCCGGGTCCAGGCGGAGCTCGGTGGGGGTGAGGCTCGGGAGGGAAACCTCTTGGAAGGGGGTGCCCGTGGGATCTGCGGCGGGGCGGTAGCCCAGGGTCCCTTCCGCGAGGTAGGCGAGGAGGTCTAACCCCCCTTGGGGGAAGAGGGCGAGGCGCACCCCAGAAGGAAGCCCCGTGAGGTCGGCCTCCCTTGGGCTTCCCAGGTCGGGGAGGGCGAAGAGGAAGGCCCGGTTGGCCCCTGGGCAGTGGGCCAGGGCCTGGTTCGCCCCCAGGCGCAGGTAGCCCCCGGTGCAGTCCACCCCCAAGGAGGCCGTGGCCGGGGTGCCCTGGGGGGCGGCGCTTTCCGTGAAGCCCGCCGTGGGGTAGGCCTCGAGGCGGTCGGGGAAGAGGAGGAAAAGCCTTCGGAAGGCGTTGCTGTAGGCCAGGTCTTGGAGGTTCGGGGCAGTCCAGGTGGCCACGGGGCTTCCCGTGCCCCGTTGCAGGTCCGAGGCCTTATAGAAGTGCACCTCCCCGCTTCCTCCCGCCGCCACCAGGGCGGGCAAGGGGGGTTCTTGGCTTCCCGTGCAGGCGGCCAGGACCAGGGTTAGGAGGAAGAAAAGCCTTCTCACGGAAGACCTCCCAAGCGCACGCCCTCCTCGCCCATGAGGACCTCCGCCGCCTGGCCCCCGTAGAGGAAGGCCAGGCGCACCTCGCCCTTGGCGGCGTCCAGGGTGTAGCGCAAGGCCCAGCAACACCGGTCTAAGGTAAGGATAAACTTGGGCCTTAGCGTTTCTCCCGGCAGGTCCTGCGTGAGGAGGGCGGTGAGGTGGAGTTTGGTGTTCTCCCGGCCCAGGAAGGTGAGGGTGGGGCCGAAGGCCCTTAAGGCCAGGGTGTACCCTTCGGGCCTAGTGGGCTGGCGGAGGTAGCTTAGGCTTCCCGAGAGGGAAAGCCCCGGAAGCACCCCTTCGTCCAGGGGGATGGGTTGCCAAAGTTCCACGCCCCCGCTAAAGGTGGCGTCCTTCAGGTAAATCTCCCGATCCTGCACCTCCGGGAGGTGAAGGTTCGCCCCAAAGCGAAAGCCTGCTTCAGGCAGGGCCTGGGAGAGGGAAAGCCGGAGGTTGGTCCCTCGAGGCCCCTCCTGGAAGCGGCCCGAAAGGAGAAGGTCCAGAAGGGGCCCCGGGGCCACCCCCGTGCGGAAGCCCAGGGCGTAGCCCAGGGCCTCCCGGTCCAGGGTGGCCTGGAGGGAGAGGCTTTGGGGGCCCAGGATGGCCTGGCCTTGGAGGGAAAGGGTATCCTTCTGCCAGTCCCGCCGGCCCTGGAGGGTGTAGGCGTCCCCGCTTTCCCTGAGGGCGAAGGTGAGGTCGGTGGTGAGGGCTCCTTCCCCGTTTAGGCCGTGGCGGTGGGTGAGGGAGAGGCTTCCCGCCGGCAGGGCGTAGGCCCCCTGGAGGGTGAGGGGGTCAAAGCGGGCCTTGGCATGGTCGTAGCGGAGGCTTGCCCGGAGGGAGAAGGGGTAGGGGGTGAGGCTGGCCTCGGCCTGGGTTTCCAGGGGGCCTTCCTCCTCCAGGCCCCGCTTGTGGTAGAGCCGCAGGGCGTACCCCGGGTCCTGGAGCCTCGCCTCGGCCTCGAGGGGGAGGTACCTGTTCCCCTCCAGGTCCCGCCCCCCCTTGAGGCTTAGGGAAAAGGGCCTTTCCTGGAAGCCCAGGGCCAGGGTGGCCTGGTGGCTTCGCCGGGTGGGGAGGGCGTCAAAGCGGAAGGGGCTTTCCCCCTCCTGGACGCTCCGCCCGTAGGCCCCTTCCAGGCTAAAGCCCCCAAGGGTTTGGCGGAGGCTAACGCTTAGGCTCCAGTCCACCTGCCGCTCGTACTCCCCATCGGGGTTTTGCGTGGTGTAGTAGAAGCCCCGGAAGCGGCCCTCCGCCCGGAGCGCGCCCCCAGGCCAGGGGCTCAAGGCGAGGCTTTCCGCATGGGCAAAAAGGGCCCTCCCCGCCTCGGCGTAGGGCCCTAGGGCGCGGGCCGAGCGGTTTAGGGGGTTGGTCTCCGCCAGGTAGCGGCCCACCGTAAGGCTTGCCTGGAGGCTAAAGGGGCCTTCCCGGAAGGTGGGGGACTGGACCTCGAGCTCGGGGAGGCGTTGCAGGGTGCGGGGGGGCGGGGTGCTTTCGTCGTGGTCCAGGAAGCCCTCGAGCCTTAGGGCGTAGCGGAGGTCCTGGGGGGTAGGGGTGCCGGGAAGGAGGGCTTCTAGGCGGAAGCGGGAAAGCTTCTCCCGGGTGTCGTCCCGCTCCAGGAGGGCCGTGAGGGAAAACTCCCGCTTCTTCAGGGCGTACTCCCCCCGGTACTGGAAGGTGTCCGGTGGGGTGTGGAGGAAGAAGTAGCGCTCCTTGGCCTCCCCCACGCCCTGGTGGTCAAAGCCGAGGCCAAACCCCCGTCCCTGGTAGTAGCGGAAAAGGGTGTACCCGAGGCCGAAGGCGGCCACATAGGGTAGGTCGGCCTTGAAGAAGAACCCCCCCTCGTCCTGGCCCACCTCCAGCCGGGGCCGCCTTTCCGAGAGGTAGAGGAGGAGCACGGGAAGCTCCAAGAGGGGTTCTTCCCGCCAGAGGAGGACCACCCCCCGGGCCACCACCCGGTCCCCCGGGTACAGGACGATCTCCCGGGCGCGGAAGGCGTAGTCCGGCACCTCCTGGCCGCAGGAGGCGCAAGGGGTGGCGTAGCCCCTTTCCAGGAGGATGGCCCCCGCCGCCCGTTGGCAAAGGGGTCCGGTGAGGAGGAGGTCCTTGGCCTCTATGCGCACGGAGAGGGCGTCAAAGCTCTCGTCCTTCAGGTCCACCTGGAGCTCTTCCGCCTCAATGAGCCGGCCCTCCTTGTCCCGGTAGCGCACCTTCCCCGAGAGGTAAAGGAGCCTCCGGGCGCGAAAGTAGGTGACCCGCTCCGCCTCTAAAGCCTCCCCGTTCCGCTCCAGGCGCACGGGGCTTCCTACGAGGACGTAGACCTCCTCTCCCCCTTCTTCCCGTAGCTCCAGCCTCTCCGCCTCCAGGACCTTGAGGACGTTCTCCTCCGCCCAGGCGAAGGGGAGGAGGAAGAGGAGGAGGAGGGCCCACCTCACCTTCTACCCCCGAGGAAAAGGAGGAGCCCGAGGAGGCCGTAGACCAGGATGGGCCCCCAGGCGGCGAGGATGGGGTCCAGGGCGTTCTGCTCCCCCATGATGCGCCCCACGCTCCAGGTGGCGTAGTAGAAGAAGGTGAGGACCGCCACCCCCACGAGCCCCAGGCTCCGGCTCCCCCCGAGGAGGTAGAAGGCGAGCCCCGTGGCGAAGAGGGCGAAGACCAGGGCGGCGGCGGGCTCGGCGAAGCGGCGGTAGTAGGTGGTGGCCTCGAGGCCCGCCCGCACCCCCTGGGCCCGAAGCCTCTGGACCTCCTGCCGGAGCTCGGCCAGGGTCATCCGGTTCGCCGGGTTCTGCCAGGGCTCAAAGGTGAGGTCCTTGAGCACCAGCTCCCCCCGCCGGAAGCGGGTCAGGGTGCGGGGGCGGTCCCCTTCGTAGGTGAGGCGCTTCCCCTCCTCCACCCTTAGCACCCCCCCTTGGAAGCTCCCCTTTTCCGCCAACAGGACCTCCTCCCGGGAAACCACCCGGAGCTTCCCAATCCTATCCCCCGCCACCTCCCCCACGTACACCACCCGGCCCTTTGCGTCCTGGAAGGTGGCCCCGGGGGTGAGGAGGGTGCGGGGCCTTTCCAGGACCTGCCGCCTCAGGAGGTCCTGCCCCTGGGCGAGCGCCCTAGGCACCAGGCTTTCCCCCAGGAGAAAGGTGAAGAGGGCCACGCCGCTTCCCAAAAGCAGAAAGGGTAAGAGCACCCGCTCCCGCCGCACGCCTAGGGCCAGGAGGGCTTTGAGCTCCGAGTCCTCCGCCATACGGGAAAGGAGGAGCAAAAGGGCGAAGAGGTAGGCCACCGGGGCCCCCCGGGCCACGGCCTCCGGGGTGCGGTAGAGGAGGTAGGCAAGGAGGGTGTAGGGGTCAGCCCCCTTGGCCACCAGGGGGGCCAGGACCTCGTAGACCGCCCCCGCCAGGAAGAGGAGGACGATGAAGAGGAGGCCCAGGCCGAAAAGCCCCAAGGCTTCCCGGAGAAGGTAGCGGTCCAGGGTCTTCACCGTAGCCTCCAGGTGAGGAAAAGGGCCAAGGCCCCGTAGAAGAGGTTGGGCAGGTGGGCCAGGAGGGGGCTCACGTCGTAGCGGGCGAGCTGGGCGCTCAGGGTCCAGAGCACGTAGTAGCCGAAGATGAGGAGGACCACGGCCAAAAAGGCCCAGGCCGCCTCCCGGAAGGAAAGGCCCAGAGCCGCTGCCACCCAGCCCAGAAAGAGGGCCCCCAGGGCGTCCGCCAGGCGGCGGTGCAGGGCGAAGCGGGCCGAGGCCTCCACCTTCCCCCGTTCCCAAAGCTCCCTTAGGGTGGTGGTGTCGTAGGGGTCGCGGGAGCCCAGGCTTTCCTTGGGGCGGAAGCTTGCGGGGAAGGGGAGGGTGCCCTGGAAGGCCCGCACCTCCTCGCCCTCCAGCACGTGGCCCTTGAGGTGCCAGCCCGTGTTGTCCCACACGCCTTCGGCGGCGCTATAGACCCTGCCCTCCCCGTCCACCACCCGCACCCCATACAGGCGGTTCGCCGCCCCCTCGGGGTGGATCTCCTCGGTGTAGTACACCCCAAGGCCCGGGGGGGCGTAAAGCTCCTTGCGCAGAACCCCGCTTAGGGCTCCTTCCCCGTAGAGGAGGCGGGAAAGCGCAGCGTCGTAGGCCTCGAGGGCCCTGGGCCTCACCTCCGCCAGGTTCGCCAGGTTCAAAAGGGCGATGAAGAGGGAAAGGAGAAGGAGGGGCCGGAGAAGGGCCCAAGGGGGCACCCCCCCGGCGTAGGCCGCCTTGAGCTCCGACCCCCGGATCAGGCGGGATAGCCCCACCAAGAGGGCGAAGACGAGGCCCAGGGGCAAGGCCAGGCTCAGGGTCCAGGGGAGACGGAAGAGGATGAGGCGGAGGATATCCTCCGCCCCCGCCCCCCGGCTGAGGAGGACCCCCGAGAGGCTGGAGAGGAGGTCAAAGGTGAGGAGGGCGACGAAGAGGAGCACCCCCACCAGGAAGGGGAGGAGCACCTCCCGCAGCACGTAGCGGCCCAACACCCGGCCAAGTATACGGAAAGAGCATGAGAAAGGCGAAAGAGGCCCCTAGGGATGGGCGATCACGTGGATCACGGGGAGGCCAAAGCGCTCAGCCTGGGTGTGCACGTCCAGCCTGAGCCAGCGGGATAGCCCCGGGGGCAAAGTGGCGAGGACGATGGCCTGGTAGGCCCCCGGGTGGGTGGCGAGCTCTTCCTCGAGGGCGAGGAGGGGGGAAACATCCCCCGCCTTGGCCTCGGCGATGGGGATACCCTGGGCTTCCAAGGCCCTTTTGGCCGCCTCCGCTTCGGCCTCCGCCCGCCTTTTCACCTCTTCCTCCTCGTACACCCAGCCCGGCGGGGGCACGGCGGGCACCAACAGGGTGAACTGGGCCTCGGGGTCTTGGGCCAGGATTTCCCGGAGTTTGGCCGCCAACGCAGGGCTTTTGGCCGTGCGGTGGGCCACCACCAAGTACCGCATGGTACCACCCCCTTTCCCTAAGCCTAGCCGGGAAAGCCCGGGGGCGTGGGGCGAAGGCGCACAATGTACCGGGAATGGTTCTCAAAAGCTTCGCCGCACCCCACAGGAACCCCCTCCGGGCCGGGTTTTTCTGCATAGCACTTTACATATCGGCAAAGCGTGGTATACTAAAGGAGTCAGACGAAGAAGGAAGGCCGCCCGCAAAGGCAGCGGGTTTGTTTTTTAGGGCACCAGGGCCACCTTGGTGGCTTGGCGCTCGTGGAAGAGCCGGTAACCCTCCGCCGCCTCCGCCAGGGGAAGGCGGTGGCTGAAGACGAAGCTTCCCTTTAGCCTCCCTGCCCTTTGCAGGGCCAAGACCTCGCCGATGTAGCGGGGGATGTTGGCCAGGGCGCTCCGGAAGGTGATGCCCCGGCTGAAGGCGGAAAGCCAAGGGTACTCCACCTTCTCCGCCGTGGGTACCCCGAGGCTGGACACAGTCCCTCCAGGCCCCGCCAGGCGGAAGGCGAGGCGCAACGCCTCCCCATCCCCTCCCACCGCCTCCACCACCAGGTCGGCCCCCTGGCCCTCCGTGTCCTTGCGCAGGCGGGCCACGGGGTCTTCCGCCTTGGGGTTTAGGGGGAGGCTTCCCAGGGCCTTGGCCTTTTCCAGGCGGCTTTCCTCGGGGTCTATGGCGTAGACCACCCCCGCCCCCAGGGCGTGGGCCACCATCTGGGCCATGAGGCCCACGGGCCCCGAGCCCACCACCGCCACCACCATCCCCGGCTCCAAGAAGGGCCTCACCCCCCCGTAGGCGGTGGTGAGGATGTCCCCCGCCAGGATGGCCTCCTCCGCCGGGAGGTCCCCGATGGGAAAGAGGCTTGTCCGGGCGAAGGGGACCCTTACCCGCTCGGCCTGGGCCCCTTGCAGGTTGCCCAGGGCCAGGCCGAAGCCGTAGACGCCGCCCTTCAGGCAGGCGAAGAAGCGCCCCTTGCGGCAGGCCACGCAGTCCCCGCAGGCCACCTGGAAGCTCCCCACCACCCTTTCCCCTAGGGCGAAGGGCACCAAAGGCCCCTTCTCCACCACCCGGCCCACGAACTCGTGGCCGAGGACGGTGCCCGGCAGGACCCCGGCGATCTTGCCGTGGTAGATGTGGAGGTCCGAGCCGCAGATGGCGGCGAGTTCCACCTCCACGATGGCGTCGGTTTCCGCCTCCAGCTTGGGCTCCGGGACCTCTTCCACCGCCACCTGGAAGGGCCCCTGGTACACCACCCCTTTCACGCTACCTCCTGGGCCACCTTTACCAGCTCCTGGGCCGCTTGGGCGTAAGGGGCCAAGGCGGCGAGGGAGCCTTTTTTGAGCTCCAAGAACCCCCGCATGAGGGCGGTGAGGGGCTCAAGCCTCCCCTCCAAGACCTCCTGCCAGGTGGCGAGGTCGGCCTCTATGACGAAGTCCGCCTCCGGTTCGCCCTCCACCACCCTCGCCCCCCGGCAGGCCCCGTGCCAGAGGTCCAGGACCACGGCGACCCCCTGGGGCAGGCCCGCCCCTGGGTCGGGGCGGACGCTAAGGGCCAGGCTCCCCTCCCAGGTGGCCGCCGCCTTGCGGTAGGCCTCGCTTTGGGAAAGCTTCTCGCAGTACGCCTTCGCCCACGCCTCGCTAAAAAGCTCCATGCCCTACCTCCGTTTGCACCGAGTATAACCCTAGAAGGCTTAGGCTAGGAGGCGTGGTCTACCTCTTGGACCTCTCGGGGGTGTACTGCGAGCCGGTGGAGCCCCGCCTCATCCGGCTCCTGGCCGAGGCGGGCGGGGAAAGCCCCTTTTACGTGTCCCAGGCCTTCTATGACCTCCTCCCCCGCCTAAAGGAGGAAGGCCCAGGGGTCCTGGACACCCTTTTCCCGGGGGCCTCGAGGCTCTACCCCCGGGCCTTCGTCCCCCGGCCCCTGGCCTTCCCCACGCCCTTTTACCTGGTTTCCGACCTGCCTCCTCCGGAAGGGCTTGCCGCCTTCTTCCACCCAAACAAGCTAGAGGCTTTGGCCCAGGCGGTGGCCGTTTTGGGCGAGGAGGCCCTTTACCTGGACGATAACCCCCTCCTGGTGGAGCGGGCGAGGGAACGGGGCTTTCGGGCGGAGCTTTTTAGGGGTTTTCCGGCCACGGGTGCTTGGGGTAGCGGCGCATGAGCTCCCGCCGCACCTCGGGGTAGCGTTTTTCCCAGAAGGACTGGAGGTCCTGGGTCACCTGCACCGGGCGCCGGGCGGGGGAGAGGAGCTCCACCGCCACGGGGACCTTCCCCCCCAGGACCCTGGGGGTTTCCCTGAGGCCGAAGGCCTCTTGGATGAGGAGGGAGAGGAGGGGTGGGGCGCTCTCCCGGTATTGGAGGCGCTTTCGCTTGCCGGAAGGGAGGGTGAGGGTTTCGGGGGCCAGGGCCTCGAGGGCTTTCCTCGCCTCCCCTAGAAGGCTAAGGAGGATCTCCTTCCAGGGGAGTTCCCGAAGCTCTTCCACCCGCCTAACCCCTTGCGTCCAGGGGAGGAGCCAGGTGAGGTCCTGAAGGAGGGTTTCTTCCGTGAGCTCGGGCACCTCCACCCCGTGGTCCCTAAGGAAGGCGAGGCGGAGGAGGACCTGCCGGGCCTCCTCGGGGAGGGGGAGGCCCTCTTTGAAGACCTCCCTTAGCTGCGCTGGGGTGGGGGGGCCGGGGTCGGTGGGAAGCCTCTCCAGGAGAAGGGCCCCGTACCGCCTCTCCAGGTACCCCCGTAGCCGCCCCTCCTCCCATCCCGTCCAGGCGCCCACCTCCGCCCGCTCCAGGAGGTCTTCCCGGGCCAAGGGGGCGTGGAGGAGGACCCGTCCCGGTAGCTCCGCCCCCACCGCCACCAGGTACGGGGGGCCGTCCCCTTCCAGGTGGAGGAGGGGGCCGGTGCACAGGCGGTAGCGCCCGGGGCCTACCCGCATGGCCGCCCGGTCGGGGTAGGCGAAGAGGAGAAGCCGCCCCACCGCTTCCGGGTGGGGGAGGCTTTCCAAAGGTTGGGTGCCGAGCCGCCTTCGCCAAAGGGCCGAGGCCCGCTCCACCCCCAGGAAAGCCCCCCGCCCCTCCTTACGGGCCAGGAGGAGGGCTTCCAGTTTGGCGAGGAGGTCCCTTTCCCCTTCCAGGGGGTCCCGCTCCTCCAGGAGGGCCATGAGGTCCGCCGCCAAGGGGAGGAGGCCGAGCTCCTCGGCCGCCAGGGCCATCCGGGCCAGGCGGGGGTGGGTGGGGAGGCGGAGCATCCGCTGGCCCAAGGGGGTGAGGCGGCCTTCCCGCACCGCCCCCAGGAGGTGGAGGAGGGCATGGGCCGCCTCCAGGGCCCCCTTAGGGGGCGGGGTGGGGAGGGGGAGGTCTTCTAGCCTTTCCCCGAAGGCCAAGGCCAGGAGGACCGCCCGGGAGAGGTCGGCCTCGAGGATCTCGGGCCGCTTGGGGGGGAAGGGGCCCATGGGGTAGAGGCGGTACACCTTCCCCGGGCCAAGCCGCCCCGCCCGCCCCGCCCGCTGCCGGGCGGAGTCCTCGGGGATGGGGGCGAGGGCCAGGCGGGTGAGGCCCGTCCTCGGGTCAAAGCGGGGTTTCTTGGCCAGGCCCGTGTCCACCACCGCCCGCACCCCGGGCAGGGTGAGGCTCGTTTCCGCCACGTCCGTGGCCAGGACGATCCTCCGGGGCCCCGGCCTGAGGAGGGCCGCCTGCTCCGCCAAGGGAAGCCCCCCGTGGAGGGGAAAGGCGGGAAGGTCCAGGAGGAGCTTGCGCGTCCTCTCTATCTCCGCCTTCCCCGGCAGGAAGACCAGGACATCCCCTTCCCCTTCCAGGAAGGCTTTCCGGGCGTAGCGGGCTACCAGGGCCTCTAGGGGGCCTTCCGGCACCCTTTCCAGGTGAAGGATCTCCACGGGGTGGCTTTCCCCTTCCACCGCCAAGGTGGCCCCGGCCAGGGTCCTTTCCAGGTCGGGGTCGGGGGTGGCGGTGAGGAGGGCGAGCTTGAGGTCGGGCCTTAGGGTTTCCTGCACCCTTAGGAGGAGGGCGAGGGCCAGGTCCCCTTCCAGGTGGCGCTCGTGGGCCTCGTCCAGGAGGACGGCGGAAACCCCTTCCAGGGTGGGGTCCTCCAGGAGGAGCCGGGTGAGGAGGCCCTCCGTCATGACGAGGAGCCGGGTTTCCGGGCTCTCCCTGGCCTCGAGGCGCACCCGGTAGCCCACGGTCTTGCCCAAGGGTTCCCCCAGGTTTTCCGCAAGCCTCGCCGCCACCGCCCGGGCCGCCACCCGCCTGGGCTCAAAGAGGAGGATCCGCCCGGGTAGGGCCTTGAGAAGCCTCAGGGGGAAGAGGGTGCTCTTCCCCGCCCCAGGGTAGGCCTTGAGGAGAAGGCGGCCCCTTTGGAGGAGCAGGGCCACCGCCTCGTCCAGCCACGCCATCTAGATGTCCAGCTCGGCGTAGCGGGCGTGCTCTTCAATGAAGTCCCGCCTGGGGGCCACGTCCTGGCCCATGAGCTTCTCAAAGAGCTCGCTGGCCTCCAGGGCGTCTTGGAGCTCCACCCGCTTGAGAACCCGCTTTTCCGGGTTCATGGTGGTTTCCCAAAGCTGCTCGGGGTTCATCTCCCCCAGGCCCTTGAAGCGCTGCACCTCGTAGCTTTTGCCCTCTAGCTCCTTGAGGCGCTCTGCTAGCTCCTCCTCGGAGTAGAGGTACTCCACCTTCTTCCCCACCTGGAGGCGGTAAAGGGGCGGCTGGGCGATGTAGACGTGCCCCCGCTCAATCAGGGGGCGCATGTAGCGGTAGAAGAAGGTGAGGAGGAGGGTGCGGATGTGGCTCCCGTCCACGTCGGCGTCGGTCATGATGATGATCTTGTGGTAGCGGAGGCCTTCCAGGTCAAAGTGGGCCTCGTCCCCCGTGCCCCCAATCCCCGCCCCGATGGCCGCCACCATGGCCCTGACCTCGGCGTTCTTTAGGGCCTTGGAGAGCCCCGCCTTCTCCACGTTGAGGATCTTCCCCCGAAGGGGCAGGATGGCCTGGAAGCGCCTATCCCGGCCCTGCTTGGCGCTTCCCCCGGCGGAGTCCCCCTCCACGATGAAAAGCTCCGCCTCCTCGGGGTTTTCCGTCTGGCAGTCGGCGAGCTTCCCCGGGAGGTCGTCCGACTCCAGGGGGTTCTGCCGCCGCACCAGTTCCCGGGCCTTCCGGGCCGCCTCCCGGGCCTGGGCCGCCCGCAGGGCCTTCTCGTAAAGGGTCTTGGCAATGCGGGGGTTCTCCTCCAGGAGCTCTAAGAGCTTCTCGTAGACCACCTGGCTCACGGCGCTTCCCGCCTCGGGGTTTAAGAGCTTCCCCTTGGTCTGCCCTTCAAACTGGGGCTGGGGGAGCTTCACGCTCACCACGGCGTAGAGGCCCTCCAGGAGGTCGTCCCCCGTGGGCTGGGGGCCTTTCTCCTTGTTGAGGCCCGCTTTTTTGGCGTACTGGTTTAGCGCCCGGCTATAGGCGGTCTTGAAGGCGGTGAGGTGGGTGCCCCCGTCCCGGGTGGGGATCATGTTGGCGTAGGTGAGGATTTCCGCCGTGTAGCCCTTGGTGTGGATGAGGCCCACCTCCACCTCCACGTCCCCTTCCTGGCCCCGGATGAGGAAGGGCTTCTCGTAAAGGAGTTCCTCCCCTTCCGCCAAGGCCTTGGCGAAGGAGGCCACGCCCCCCTTGTCCAGGAAGACCTCCTCTTTGCCGTGCTGGAGGTCTTTGAAGACGAGCTTGAGCCCCGCCACCAAATAGCTCACCTCCCGCAGGCGGGTCCGGATTTTGCTCGGGTCAAAGGCGAGGGCGCCGAAGATCTCGGGGTCGGGCTTGAAGGTGACCCGGGTCCCCGTCTTGCCCTTGGGGGCCTCGCCCACCACCCGGAGGGGTTCGGTCACCTCGCCCCGGCTAAAGGCGATGCGGTGGTGCAGGCCGTTTCGGAAGACCTCCACCACGGTCCACTCGGAAAGGGCGTTCACCACACTCGCCCCCACCCCGTGGAGGCCGCCCGAGACCTTGTAGGCCCCGCTTTCAAACTTCCCCCCGGAGTGCAAGGTGGTGTAGATGACCTCCACGGCGGGCTTCCCCTCCTCGGGCATGAGGTCCACGGGGATGCCCCGACCGTTGTCCTCCACGGTGAGGGAGCCGTCGGGGTTCAGGGTGGTGACGATCTCCGTGGCGTAGCCCGCCAGGGCCTCGTCCACGGCGTTGTCCAGGATTTCCTTAAAGAGGTGGTGGTACCCCTCCACCCCCGTGCCGCCGATGTACATGGCGGGGCGGTGGCGCACCCCTTCTAGCCCTTTGAGCACCTTAATGGCGGAAGCGTCGTAGCTCACCCCTCCAGTATACCACACCTAGCCGGGCGGGGATTTTGCCCTTGCGCATGGGCAGGACGGCGGCCTTGGGGTAGGGGTGTTTATGGAGGGAATATAACTAGCTCCCTCTTTCCCCGGTATGATGCGGCCATGCCGGTCCTGCTCTTCCTCCACGCCCTTTTGGGCCTCCTTTTGCTGGTAGCGGTGCCCGCTTTGGCCCTGGTGGGGCTAGCGGGGTTTTTCCGCCCCTTGCCTTCCCGCTTTTATGCGGCGCTCCGGGGGGTGGCCTGGGTGGCTATCCTCCAGGTGGCCTTGGGTTTTTGCCTTCTCCTCTTGGGCCTGAGGCCCAAGGAGGGGCTCCACCTCCTCTATGGCCTTCTCTTGGCGGCGGGGCTCCACTACCTGGGGGGCCTCGAGCCCGGGGGGTGGTTTTACCGGGGCCTCAAGGACCCTCCTAAGCGGCCCGAGGTCTTCGTGGCCCTGGGGCTTCTTTTCGCCGTGGGCCTCGTGGTGCGGGTTTACGTCACGGGACGGTAGGGTGAGGCCAAAAGGGGCCGCTTTAGGCGAGAGCTTCTCGGGCCACCTGTTCCCAGGGGATGTGGCCTGATAGCGCATGGTGGTTTTTTTGAAGGAAGTCTTCAATGCACAGGACATAGCTTTCCTTGAAAATCACGAATCCATTAGGAAGGTGTTCCAAATGGCTAGCTACCTTAGCCCAAAGGCGATAGAGTTCTCCCCGGGATCGGGCCCTTTCTGCTCTTTTCAGAAGCTCTGCCTCCGTTTCAAGCGTGTAGGGAACTTCGAGGAGCGCATGGGCTCGTTTCTGCTTCAAGAAGCGGTTTTCTCCGCGAGCTTCTGAGCGGTAGGTTTCCTTTTTGACTTGAAGGCCTATGGAGGTGCCTGGAGGTAATCTGACGAGAATGTCTACTCCCTTCAGGTCTAGCTCGGGAGAGGCGTCTATGGATAGACTACAGGAAGTCAACCAACGATAACCAAAGTGGAATTGAGTCCATATGGAGATTGCGGTTCGGTAGAGCCTGGCCTCGAGTCCTAAGCGGACAAACTGATAGGAGCATCCCCAAAAGTATTTCTGTATGAATCTGTCTAGAGCCTCAAGCCGTTGATTCCACCATGTGGCAAAGAAGTCTTCATAGCTTGGAAAGGAGGGGTTTGGGTGAGTTGGTTTCCAATAGTCTCGGTAAAGGTCTGGCAACGGGTTAAGATCGCTGGGAAGGTCCTGCTCCACCGTTTTTATGGAACGGTACTTCTCTTCGTATCCCCTTAGGTCCAGCGTTCCGAGAAATGCCTCAAAAGCTTTCAAAGCATTACGCATCCTATACCTCCCTGGTAAGGATAGGTACCCGCTCCAGCATCCTTAAGGTGAGATGGGGAACAAAATCCCGATAAAGGGTAGCTACGTACTCCTGGACGGTTGCGGAGTTGAGGTAAGCGACGATATCCTCCGGGGCCTTGGCCTTGGGGATCAGGTGGAACTCCTCCCGCCAAGGATAAGCCTTTTCATCCCATGCGGCCACCACTCGAACCCCCTTGGTGTGGCCTACCACGAGGTGGGGCGTGGCGTAGAAGTCCCGAAGCTCCTTGGCCCGCTCCCGAGGCATCCAGAGGCCCGAGTAGTTGGTCTCGTAGTCGATAAATCCCGATTTGAGGTTACGCCCGGTAAGGACGGGCACTAATCCGGGGCCCGGTTCTTTTCGCACGGCTTCATGCTTTCGGAACTCGGGGCTACGAGCCGCAAAGCGGATATGGAAGATGTGCCCTACTGGTGTTCCCTTGGCCTCCATCTCCCTGGTTTTGGGGGTTTCGAAGCGGATCATTTCCCCTTTCCACTCCGGGTAGGTGTCCCAGAGGAAGGGGCTTCTAGAACTTGCGTCCCAGAGCTTTAGGCCCCGCCCTCCCTTTCGGAAGCGGAGGACTACGGCGCTTACGTTCCGTTTGGGAAAGACAGAGCCCAGGTAGAAAACCTCGGTCTCTCCTGTTCGGGCAAGGAAGGACCGGAGCAAAGCGAAGTCGTCGAGAACGAGCCAAGTTGTTGGGATTACGAAAAGGAGGAGCCCCCCTGGTTTAAGGAGGTAGACGGCCTTCTCGGTAAAGGCCCCGTAGAGGTTGTACTTGCCTTTCCAGGTGGAGAAAAGCTTTTTATAAAGAGCTTTTACCTCTTTGAGGATATGGATGGGATACTTAGAGGCGTCCCCTACGATCCCATAGGGCGGATTTCCCAGGATGAGGTCAAAATCCCCCTCCCCCTCCCAAAGGAGAAAGTCCGCCAGGATGCCCTCCGCCCACGGGGGAAGATCCAAGGCCTTGGGGTCTATCTCCACCCCGTAGAAGCGAAAGCCCCCGCCGTGGGCCTCCCGGAAGGCCCGAAGGAAAGGCCCCTCGGCGCAGGCGGGCTCCAGGACCTTTCCTCCCCGGGGGGCCTCGGCGAGGCCCACCATGAAGTCCACCACCTCGGGAGGGGTTTCCACCCGGCCCAGGCTCTTTTCCGTGGCTCCTTGGGGTAGGGGCGGGGGAAAGAGCATTTAGCGGATTATACCGAGCTTCCGCCCTACCTTGGCGTAGGCCTCGAGGGCCTTGTCCAGCATCTCCTTGGTGTGGGCGGCGGTGACGATGTTCCGGATCCTGGCCTTCCCCCGGGGCACCGTGGGAAAGCCGATGCCCACGGCGAAGACCCCTTCTTCCAAAAGCAGGCGGCTCGCCTCAAAGGCCACGGGGGCCTCCCCGAAGAGGACGGGGGTGATGGGGGTCTGGCTCCCCAAGGTGTCGTAGCCCAGGCGGGCCAGTTCCGCCTTGAAGTAGCGGGTGTTTTCCCAAAGCCTTTCCACCCGCTCGGGCTCCTTCTCAATGAGCTCCAAGGCCCCCAAAAGGGCCCCCACCACCGCCGGGGGGTGGCTCGTGGAGAAGAGGAAAGGCCGGGCCTTGTTGATGAGGAGGTCTTTAAGCTCCAAGGCCCCCGCGGCGTAGCCCCCCACCACGGCCCAGGCCTTGGAGAGGGTGGCCACCTGGATGACGTCGGGGTCTTGGTGGAAGCCGAAGTGGTGCACCGTGCCCTTGCCCTTCTCCCCCAGGACGCCGGAGCCGTGGGCGTCGTCCACGTAGACCACCGCCCCGTACCGCTTGGCCAGGGGCACGATCCGGTCCAGGGGGGCGATGTCCCCGTCCATGGAGAAGACCCCGTCGGTGACGATGAGCTTCAGGCCCTCGGTGTCGTGGGTCTTCAGGAGCTCTTCCAGATGCTCCACGTCGGCGTGGCGGTAGAC
Organism: Thermus thalpophilus; assembly: GCF_022760915.1. NCBI lineage: Bacteria > Thermotogati > Deinococcota > Deinococci > Thermales > Thermaceae > Thermus > Thermus thalpophilus. The sequence continues at coordinate 48,490 of NZ_JAKTNS010000007.1, forward strand.
CAGGCGGGTGGCCTTGGTGAGGCGGAGCCCGTCAATGATGGAGGCGTGGTTGAGCTCGTCGGAGAAGACCAGGTCGCCTTCCTGTAGGAGCGCCCCCAAAACCCCCTGGTTGGCGGTGAAGCCCGACTGGAGCACCAAGGCGCTTTCCGTGCCCTTGAACCGGGCTAAGGCCTCCTCCAACTCCAGGTGGTAGGTGAAGGTGCCGGCGATGGTGCGCACCGCCCCGCTTCCCGCCCCCCACATTTCCAGGTACGCTTTGGCCTTTTCCTTGAGGTAGGGGTGGTTGGCGAAGCCCAGGTAGTTGTTGGAGGCCAGGTTGACTACCTCTTTCCCCTCCACCCGGGTCACGGGCTCCTGGGGGGCCTCGAGGACCTTGGGGCGAATGTAAAGCCCCTCGCGCTTTAGCCGCTCCAGCTCGCTTTGCACCCTGGCACGCAGGGAAAGGCTCATGTCCCTATCTAAACCCCTGAGTTTCGCCTTTGTCCAGGCCTTGGGCTTTTTTTCACCTTCTTCTGACCCAAAGGGGCTACCCTGAAGGAGGGAGTGGTAGCGGTTCCATGCGGGGCTACCTGCAGGCGGAAACCGAGGCGGAGCGCTTAGAGCGCCGGGCTAGGCTTTTAGAACTCCTGGACCGCTTCCGGGGGGAACCCTCGGAGCTTTTGCCCTTCCACCAGGTCCTGGCGCTCAGGCCCAAGGGGGAGCACCACCTGGGCCTAAAGGCCATTGAGGTGGACAAGGTGGTGGGCTCGGTGGACCGCTACGAGGACTTTGACCGCCGTTTCCTGCCCAAGACCCCGCACACCCTGGAACGCTGGAAGCGGCTTAGGGCCTTGCAGCTAGAGGGGTACGAGTTTCCCCCCATAGAGGTCTACCAGGTGGGGGAGGTCTACTTTGTCAAGGACGGCAACCACCGGGTGGCCCTGGCCAAGGCCACGGGGCAGAAGTACATAGACGCCTACGTGATCGCCCTGGATGTCCCCGTGCCCGTGGAGGCCAAGGACACCTTGAAGGACCTGATCCTGAAGGCGGAGTATGCCAACTTCCTAGAGAAGACCCGCCTGAAAGCGCTCGTGCCCGAGGCGGAAGACATCCTCTTTTCCACCCTGGGCCGCTATGACATCCTCCTGGACCACATCGCCACCCGGCGGTATTTCCGGGGCCTCGAGGAGGGCCGGGAGATCCCGTGGGAGGAGGCGGTGGTGGACTGGTACCAAAACCTCTATAGGCCAACCCTAGAGGCCATCCGGAAGCTTGGGCTCCTGGCGGAGTTCCCTGGGCGCACGGGGGCGGACCTCTACCTCTGGATCATGGACCACCGGTACTTCCTGGCCCAGGAACTTGGGGTGGAGCTATCCCCCGAGGAGGCGGCCCGAAGCTACGGGGCCCGGTTTGGGCCCTGGTGGAAGCGGATGGGGAGCGGGCTCAAGGCCTGGTTAAGCCATAGGGGGAAAAACCCTTAAGCTTAGCCTCAGGCAGTTGTAAGCCGCGTGCATTTGCACTTGACCCTATTTGTTCCGTGGCAATAAGTTAGGATCGGGCGCCTAGAGACCCCTTAGGTGCCTAGAAGTGAGGTGAAACCTATGAGAAAAAGCTTTGCTCTGCTTGCTCTTGCCCTATTGGCGTCTTTGACAGCGTGTGCCCCCAGCGTGACCACCAAGACCTCTTCGGGTTTGGAGGGGGAAAACCCCTATGCCAACTACACGGGGCCACGGGCTAAGGCGGTGGTGGCCAACTTTATCTGCGCTGCTGCCCAGTGCCCTGCGGGGGTGGGGGCTTCCATTTCGGAGCTTTTGATGACCGCCCTCATCAACACCAACCACTTCATCCTTTACGACCGTTCTGTGTTGGCGCAGATCCAACAGGAGGCTTACCTCGGGGGTAAACCCCTCAACCTCCAGGGGGCTGAGCTTCTGGTTGTAGGCTCCATTACAGCCTTTGAGCCCGATGCCGGTGGTACCCGGGGAGGGGGCGGAGGGATTTTGGGAGGCCTCCTGGGTGCCTTTGGCGGGGGGCAGAAGCGCTCTTACGTGGCGGTGGATATGCGCATCGTGGATGCCCAAAGCGGCGCCATCATTTCCGCTTTCCGCGTGGAGGGGGAGGCTACGGATGTGGACTACGGGGGGCTCCTAGGCATTCTGGGGCCGGGGGCTGCCCTTGTGGGTGGGTTGAAGCAATACGAGAAGACCCCCATGGGTAAGGCGTTGGCTGTGATGACCTCCAAGGCGGTGGAGGAGATCATCAAGCGCACGCCTAGGAGTTACTTCAAGTATGCTCCGGATGGGAAGCCTTACCAGCAGCAGCCTTAGGCGCTTCGTTCTTCTCCTGATCCCCCTTGTTCTAGGGGTCACCCTTGGCCAAGGGCCCAAAACCCTAATCCTGGTGAGCCAGGGAGAGTACTGGTGGGATGAAGAGGCGGGTCTTTACGAGGCGGCCTTGCGGGAGGAGCTTCTCCAGGGGGGGTTTCGGGTGCTGGACGCTGCGCAGGTGCAAAAGGTAGCGGACCGCCAGCTCCTCACCCGCTTGGTGCAGGGGGATGCTTTGGCAGCCATTACCCTGGCCACCAACTTTAAGGCCGATGCCGTGGTGGTGAGCCGCGTCTTCACCTCCCGCGTCCTGGCCACCCGCACCAACGTGGCCACCTTCTACACCTATAAGGCCACGGCGGACGTGCGGTTGGTGATGGCCAGCACGGGCCAGGTGGTGGGGAGTTGGAGCCCTTCGCAGACGGGGACAGGCACCTCTGAGCGGGAAGCGGCCTTTGCGGCCCTGCGCAACCTGGGCAAGCAGGTGGGGCAGGAATTGCGCAAGCAGAACTTCGCTGCCGCCGGGGCTAGCCCCGTGGTCCGCCTGACGGTGACCGGCCTTAAGAGCTTTACGGACGCTTCGGTGTTGCTAAGGGAACTGGGAGCCCAAAAGGGTGTGGTTTCGGCGGAGCGCAAGAGCTTCGCCAACGGCGTCCTCGAGGCCGAGGTGGTTTTCCAGGGGTCCGTGGACGAGCTTGCGGCGCTTTTAGAGGGCCTTCGGCTTCTTCCCTTGGAGGTTACGGAGGTGAGCGGTTTTGCCATAGAGGCGCGGGTCCGTTAGGCCGATCCAGCCTAGGGCCGGGGGCGGGGGAAACCCCGCCCTTGATTGTGGCCCTGGGTCCCCTATATTGTATACAGGATGCAGACCTTGGGCTTCCGCCGACCCAACCAGGTGCGCGAGGCGGTCTACAGCCACCTCAAAGACCTCCTCCTCTCCGGGCGTTTCGCCCCTGGGGAAAGGCTTTCCGAGCCCCTTCTGGCCCAGGAGCTCGGGGTTTCCCGCACCCCGGTGCGGGAGGCCCTGATGCGTCTCGCCGAGGAGGGCCTTGTAGAGCTGGTGCCGGGCAAGGGGGCGAGGGTCAAGGCCTTCACCCCGGAGGAGGTGGAGGAGGTCTACGGGGTGCGGGCCCTTCTGGAGGGGGAGGCAGCGCGGGAAGCGGCCCTACGGGCCGCGCCTTGGGAGCTGGATGCCCTGGAAGAAAGCCTCCGGGCCATTGACGAGGCCCTCCCCGAGGACTACCCCGAGCAGATGCGCCGGGATTTGGAGTTCCATCGGGCCTTGGTGCGCCTTTCCGGGAACCGGACCCTGTACCGGCTTTACGAGGACCTGCTCTCCACACTGGCCCTGGCCCGGAGCGCCCTCCCCACCCTTTCCCAGGACGAGGCCACAAGGCGGGAGCACCGGGCCATCCTCTCGGCCCTGAGGCGGAAGGACCCCGAAGGCGCCAAGCGGGCGGTGGAGGCCCACGTGTACCGCTTCCGCGACCTGGTGGTGGCGAAGCTTCGGAAAGGAGGCGTATGAACCTGGACCTCATCTATCGGCAGACGGTGCTCTCCGTGGCGGGAAACCCCCGGGTGGAGGCCCTCATCAAGGGGCGGGCGAGAAGCCTGGTGCGCCGCTATGTGGCGGGGGAGACCCTGGAGGAGGCGCTTGAGGTGGCGGAGGCCCTCGAGGCCCAAGGGGTCCACGCCATCCTGGACCTCTTGGGCGAGATGGTGCGCTCGGAGGAGGAGGCCCGGGCCTTCCAGGAGGGGATTCTGGGCCTGGTCCGGGCCCTTGCCGAAAAGCCCTGGCCCAAGTACGTTTCCGTCAAGCCCACGCAGCTCGGCCTGGACCTTTCGGAGGGCCTCGCCCTGGAGCTTCTAAGGGGCATCCTGCGGGAAGCGGAGCCCAAAGGGGTCTTCGTCCGCCTGGACATGGAGGACTCCCCCCGGGTGGAGGCCACCTTGCGCCTCTACAAGGCCTTAAGGGAGGAGGGGTTTAGCGGGGTGGGGGTTGTGCTCCAAAGCTACCTTTTCCGCACGGAGAAGGACCTTTGGGACCTCCTGCCCTACCGCCCCAACCTGCGCCTTGTCAAAGGAGCCTACCGGGAGCCCAAGGAGGTGGCCTTCCAGGACAAGCGCCTCATTGACGCCGAGTACCTGCACCTGGGGAAGCTCGCCCTAAGGGAGGGGCTATACGTGGCCTTCGCCACCCACGACCCCAGGCTCATCGCCGAGGTGAAGCGCTACACCGAGGCCTTCGGTATCCCCAGGACCGCCTTTGAGTTCCAGCTCCTCTACGGGGTGCGCCCGGAGGCGCAGCGGCGCCTGGCCCAGGAGGGCTATACCGTGCGGGCCTACGTGCCCTACGGGAAGGACTGGTACCCCTACCTAAGCCGGCGCATCGCCGAGAGGCCGGAGAACCTCTTCTTGGTGCTAAGGAGCCTCTTGGGAGGCTAAAGGAGGAAGCCATGACGGTGGAGCCTTTCCGCAACCAACCCATAGAAACCTTCCAGACCGAGGAAGCCAAGCGGGAGATGAAGGAGGCCCTAAAGCGGGTCCGGGCCGAGTTTGGCCGCCACTGGGGCCTCTACATTGACGGGGCTTGGGTGGACACCCCGGCGAGGATCCTCTCCCTAAACCCCTCGGCCCCGAGCGAGGTGGTGGGGAGCACCGCCAAGGCGGGGCGGGCGGAGGCGGAGGCTGCCCTCGAGGCCGCCTGGCGGGCCTTCCGCGCCTGGAAGGACTGGCCCCAGGAGGACCGGAGCCGCCTCCTCCTCAAGGCCGCCGCCCTCATGAAAAGGCGCAGGCGGGAACTGGAGGCCACCTTGGTCTACGAGATCGGCAAGAACTGGGTGGAGGCCAGCGCCGAGGTGGCGGAGGCCATTGACTTCCTGGAGTACTACGCCCGCCAGGCCCTCAAGTACAAGTACCCCTCCGTGGAGGTGGTGCCCTACCCTGGGGAGGACAACGAGAGCTTCTACATCCCCTTGGGGGCCGGGGTGGTCATCGCCCCCTGGAACTTCCCCATCGCCATCTTCACCGGGATGATCGCCGGGCCCGTGGCGGTGGGGAACACCGTGGTGGCCAAGCCCGCCGAGGACACCGTGGTCATCGCCGCCAAGGTCTTTGAGATCTTCCACGAGGCGGGCTTCCCCCCGGGGGTGGTGAACTTCCTGCCCGGGGAAGGGAAGGAGGTGGGGGCCTACCTGGTGGAGCACCCCAGGACCCGGTTCATCAACTTCACGGGGAGCCTCGAGGTGGGGCTTTGGATCCAGGAGGCGGCGGCCAAACTGGCCCCTGGGCAGCGGTGGATCAAGCGGGTCTTCCTGGAGCTCGGCGGCAAGGACGCCATCATCGTGGACGAGACCGCCGACCTGGAGGCGGCCACGGAGGGCATCCTGGTTTCCGCCTACGGCTTCCAGGGGCAGAAGTGCTCGGCGGCAAGCCGCCTCATCGTCACGGAGAAGGCCTTTGAGCCTTTGATGGAGCGGGTCTTGGCGCGGGCGAGCCGCTTGGTGGTGGGCCCGGCGGAGGAGAACCCCGACCTCGGCCCCGTGGCCTCCAAGGCCCAGGAGGAGAAAATCCTTTCCTACATTGAAATCGGCAAGGGGGAAGGCCAGCTCGTCCTCGGGGGTAAGCGCCTGGAGGGGGAGGGCTACTTCATCGCCCCCACGGTCTTCACCGAGGTGCCGCCCAAGGCCAGGATCGCCCAGGAGGAGATCTTCGGCCCGGTGCTCTCCGTGATCCGGGTGAAGGACTTCGGCGAGGCCCTGGAGGTGGCGAACGATACCGTCTACGGCCTCACGGGCGGGGTCTACTCCCGCAAGCGGGAGCACCTGGAAAGGGCCAGGCGGGAGTTCCACGTGGGGAACCTCTACCTCAACCGCAAGATCACGGGGGCCCTGGTGGGGGTGCAGCCCTTCGGCGGCTTCAACCTCTCGGGCACGGACACCAAGGCCGGGGGGCCCGATTACCTCCTCCACTTCCTGCAGATGAAGACGGTGGCCGAGCGCTTCTAGCCCCCTAGACCCCAAGGGGCCCTTTGGGCTATCCTTGGGGCATGACCCTTCCCTCCGTCCTCTGGTGGCCCGGCTAGGCCCCGGGGCGGAGGCGGTCTTTCCCCCGGGGTACACCCGGGGGGCTTTTTGTAGGAGGTGGGATGGAGACCCTAAGGCCCTTTCGCAAAACCCTGCTCGCCGACCTGGAAACCCCCGTGACCGCCTACCTCAAGCTCGCCGAGAAGGCCCCGGTGAGCTTCCTCCTGGAGTCCGTGGAACGGGGGCGGCAAAGCCGCTTCTCCATCGTGGGGGTAGGGGCGAGGCGCACCTTCCGCCTGAAGGACGGGGTCTTTACCGTAAACGGGAAGCCCTTGCCCACCCGAGACCCCTTGCGCACCCTCTACGAGGCGGTGCACGCCCCCCTGGAGCGCCACCCGGACCTTCCCCCCTTCTTCGGGGGGGTGGTGGGGTACGCCGCCTACGACCTCATCCGCTACTACGAGCGCCTTCCCGCCCTCAAGCCCGACGACCTGGGCCTGCCCGACCTCCTCTTCGTGGAGCCCGAGGTGGTGGCGGTCTTTGACCACCTGAAAAACCTCCTCCACCTGGTGGCCCCGGGGGTGGACCCCGAGGAGGCGGAGGCCCGCCTAGCCTGGGCCGAGGGGCGGCTTAAGGGGCCCTTGCCCGGGGTCCCGGGGGAAAGGCCCGGGGGGCGGGCCCGGTTCCAGGCGGACATGACGGAGGCGGCGTACCTAGAGGCGGTGGGGCAGGCTCTGGAGTACATCCGGGCCGGGGATATCTTCCAGGTGGTCCTCTCCCTACGGCTTTCCTCCCCCCTTACCGTCCACCCCTTTGCCCTCTACCGGGCCCTGAGGAGCGTGAACCCAAGCCCCTACATGGGCTATCTGGACCTGGGGGAGGTGGTTCTGGTTTCCGCCAGCCCCGAAAGCCTCCTGCGCTCCGATGGCCGCAAGGTGGTGACCCGGCCCATCGCCGGCACCCGGCCCCGGGGCAGGGACGAGGAGGAGGACCGGCGGCTTGCGGAGGAGCTTCTACAGGACGAAAAGGAGCGGGCGGAGCACGTGATGCTTCTGGACCTTTCCCGCAACGACATCGGCCGGGTGGCGGCCTTTGGCAGCGTGCGGGTGGTGGAGCCTTTGCACGTGGAGTATTACTCCCACGTGATGCACCTGGTGTCCACGGTGGAGGGGGTCTTGGCGGAGGGGAAGACCCCCTTGGACGCCCTGGCCAGCGTCCTCCCCATGGGCACGGTTTCCGGGGCCCCCAAGATTAGGGCCATGGAGATCATTGAGGAACTGGAACCCCACCGCCGGGGGCCCTACGGGGGGAGTTTCGGCTATCTGGCCTACGATGGGGTCTTGGACGTGGCCCTCACCTTGCGCACCTTCGTCATCGCCCACGGGCGGATGCACGTGCAGGCGGGGGCGGGGATCGTGGCGGATTCCGTGCCGGAGAGGGAGTACCAGGAGTGCCTGAACAAGGCCAAGGCGCTATTGAAAGCGGTGGAGATGGCGGAGGAGGGGCTTTAGATGCGGGTTTTGGTGGTGGACAACTACGATAGCTTCACCTACAACCTGGTGCAGTACCTGGGGGAGCTTGGGGCGAGCCCCGTGGTCTGGCGGAACGACCAGTTCGCCCTCGAGGACGTGGAGGCCCTGGACCCGGACCGCATCCTGATTAGCCCCGGGCCCTGCACCCCGTTGGAGGCGGGGCTTTCCCTGCCCCTCATCGCCCGCTACGCCCCCCGCTACCCCATCCTCGGGGTCTGCCTGGGCCACCAGGCCATCGGCATGGCCTTCGGGGGGAAGGTGGTGCCGGCTCCCCTCATCATGCACGGCAAGGTGAGCGAGATCCACCACGACGGCACCGGGGTCTTCCGGGGGCTCCATAGCCCCTTCCCCGCCACCCGCTACCACTCCCTGGTAGTGGTGGAGGTGCCCGAGGAGCTTCGGGTGAACGCCTGGGTGGAGGAGGCGGGGGGGCGCACGGTGATGGGCTTTCGGCACCGGGCCTACCCCACCCACGGGGTGCAGTTTCACCCGGAAAGCTACCTCACCGAGGCGGGTAAACTCATCCTCAAGAACTTTTTGGAGGACCCATGGAAGTAGTGCGGAAGGCGCTTCTGGGCGAGGTGTTGGAGGAGGAGGAGGCCTATCGCCTCATGCAGGCCCTGATGCGGGGGGAGGTTTCCCCGGTGCGGGCGGCGGGGGTGCTCACCGCCATGGCCCTAAGGGGGGAAAGGCCCCACGAGATCGCCGCTATGGCCCGGGCCATGCGGGAGGCGGCGAGGCCCTTGAGGGTGGGCCGGAGGCCCCTTCTGGACATCGTGGGCACCGGGGGGGACCACAAGGGGCTCTTGAACCTCTCCACCCTGGCCGCCCTGGTGGCGGCGGCGGGGGGGGTGGCGGTGGCCAAGCACGGGAACCGGGCGGCGAGCTCCCAGGCGGGGAGCGCCGACCTCTTGGAGGCCTTGGGGGTGGACCTGGAGGCCCCGCCCGAAAGGGTGGGGGAGGCCATAGAGGCCTTAGGCTTCGGCTTCCTCTTCGCCCGGGTCTTCCACCCCGCCATGCGCCACGTGGCCCCGGTGCGGGCGGAGCTTGGCATCCGCACTGTCTTCAACCTCTTGGGCCCCCTCACCAACCCCGCCGGGGCGGAGGCCTACGTCCTCGGGGTCTATAGCGAAAGGTGGCTTTCCCCCATGGCCGAGGCCTTGGAGCGGCTTGGGGCCCGGGGGCTCGTGGTGCACGGGGAAGGGGCGGACGAGCTCGTCCTCGGGGAGAACCGGGTGGCGGAGGTGGGGAAGGGGGTCTACACCCTCACCCCGGAGGCGGTGGGCTTGGAGCGGGCCCCCCTCGAGGCCCTCAAGGGGGGCACCCCCAAGGAGAACGCCGAGCGGGCCCGGCGCCTCCTGAAGGGGGAGGAAAGGGGCCCTGCGGCCCAGGCGGTGGCCCTAGCGGCGGGGGCGGGGTTGTACGCCGCCGGCGCGGTGGGGAGCCTCGAGGCGGGCGTGCGCCGGGCCCAGGAGGTCCTGGCAAGCGGCGAGGCCTACCTCCTCCTGGAGCGGTACGTGGCCTTCCTTAAGGCCTAGACCCAGCTCACCGCCCCGAAGGTATCCTCCCGGCGGGGGCTCGTGGAGAAGAGGACCACGGGCACCCCCGTGTGCTCCTCAATGAGCTCCAGGTAGCGGAGGAGGCTTCCCGGGAGGTCCTCCCGCCCCTTGACCCCCGAAAGCTCCCCCCAGCCGGGAAGCTCCAGGTAGCGCACCGCTTCCGGCCTCGCCTCCCCAGGGCGGGCCCCGTCCAGGTACTCCACGGCCACCTTCACCTTTTCCAGGCCCGAGAGCACGTCCAGCTTGGTGAGGGCCAGGCCGTCAAAGCCGTTCACCTCGCAGGCGTACTTCAGGGCCACCAGGTCCAGCCAGCCCACCCTGCGGGGCCTGCCCGTGGTGGTGCCGTACTCCCCCCCCTTTTCCCGCAGGTGGTGGGCCAACTCCCCGTGGATCTCCGTGGGGAAGGGGCCTTCCCCCACCCGGGTGGCGTAGGCCTTGGCCACCCCGTAGACCTTGGTGATGGCCTTGTGGGGGAGGCCGGTGCCCACCAGGATGCCCCCCACCGTGGGGTGGGAGCTCGTCACGTAGGGGTAGGTGCCGTAGTTCAGGTCCAAGAGGGTGGCCTGGGCCCCTTCAAAGAGGAGGCGCTTCCCCTTGCGCCAGGCCTCCCGCAGGAGGGCCCCGGTGTCGGCGATGTAGGGCCTCAGGATCTCCCGCATGCGGTGGAGGTCGGCGAGGGCCTTCTCCTCCGTGTCCCAGCCCGCCTCCCGGGTGGAGTTGGGCTTCTCGTGGAGGAGGCGGCGCACCCTCTCCCGCAAGACCTCCTCGTCCAAAAGGTCCCCCGCCCTAATCCCCACCCGCCTGGCCCGGTCCGAGTAGGCGGGGCCGATGCCCCGGCCCGTGGTGCCCACGAAGTTGTGGCGGCTTTCCACGTACTTGTGGTGGGGTAGGACCAGGTGGGCCCTTTCCGATACCAGGACCTTGGGGTCAAACCCTTCTTTCCGCAGGCCTTCCAGCTCTTCCTGGAAGCGGAAGGGGTCTATGACCATCCCGTCCCCCAGGACGTTCACCGCATGGGGGTGGATGACCCCGGAGGGCAGGAGGTTGAGCTTGAAAACCCGGCCCTCCGCCACCACGGTGTGCCCGGCGTTGGCCCCGCCCTGGTAGCGGACCACGTAGTCCGCGTCCCGGGCCAAGGCGTCCACCACCTTGCCCTTGCCCTCGTCCCCCCACTGCGCCCCGATGATGGCGATCCCCGGCATCCCCTTAAGCTTACGATGCCCCCTCCAAAAGGGCCATCTCCTCCGGGGTTAGGGAGATCCGCAGGGCGTCGGCGTTTTGCCGGGCCTGGTGGGCGTTTTTGGCCCCGGGGATGGGGAGGGCCCCCTTCTCCATCAGGTAGCGGAGGGCGATGGCGGCGGGGCTTGTCCCCTTGGCCTCGGCAAGCCCCTTGAGCACGGGAAGAAGGCGGCGCACCCGGCCCAGGATGGGGCGGTACTTGCTTCCCCGGTAGCCCCTTGGGGGGCGGTCGGGGTCCAGCTTGCCCGTGAGCCAGCCCATGGCCAGGGGGCTATAGGCCATGAGGGCGATGCCCTCCCGCCGGAGGGCGGGCAGGTGGGCCTCCCAGTCCCGCTTGAGGAGGCTAAACTCCACCTGGTTGGCCCAAAGGGGTACCCGGTGGCGCTCCAAGACCCCCTTCACCGCCTCCAGTTGGGCCAAGGAGCAGTTCGCCACCCCCACCCCCCGGGCGAGCCCCCGCTCGTAAGCCTCCGCCAGGGCCTCGGCCCGTGTGCTAAGGGGCACGGGGGGCCAAGGCCAGTGGAGGAGGTAGAGGTCCACCGCCTCCACCCCAAGCCGGGCGAGGCTTCCCCTTAAGGCCTTTAGGAGGCTTTTCCGGGAAAGGCGCCAGGGGTAGGGGAAGAACTTGGTGACCAAAAAGGGCCTTTCCCCCGTCTCGGCCAAGAAGCGGCCCAAAAGCCTTTCCGATAGGCCGAAGCCGTAGAACTCGGCGGTGTCAAAAAGCCGCACCCCGGCCCTGAGGCTTTCCCGGAAGGCTTCCCGCAGATCCCCTTCCCCGTAGCCCCGCCCGTAGCCCCAGAAGAGCCGGTCCCCCCAGGCCCAGGTACCCACGCCCATGGAGTGGTGGAAGAGGGGGTTCATGCCAGGCGAAAGGGGTTGAAGTCCGTGTCCCGATCGTAGGCGTCTAGCCCCTCGGCCCGCTTCAGGAAGCCCACCACCAGGTAGGTGAAGGGGAGCATCAGGGCCTCCACCCCCACCTTGAAGGCGTAGTTGGAGAGGAAGACGGCGAGGAGCACCTCGTTTGGGAGGACGCCGTAGAAGGCCACCAGGAGGAAAAGCCCCGTGTCCAGCCCTTGGCCCACCAAGGTGGAGCTCAAGGCCCTTAGCCAGAAGAGGCGCCCTTCCGTGCGCACCTTGAGCTTGGCCAGGACGTAGGCGTTGGCGAACTCCCCGGCGAAGTAGGCGAGGAGGCTTCCCAACACGATCCTGGGGGTGAGGCCCAAAAGGAGACCGAAGGCCTCGCCGTAGCGGCGGCTTTCCCCGTCCTCTGGGGCGGGGAGGGCGGCCACCGCTTGAAAGGTGAGGGTGGCGAGGAGGAGGGCGAAAAACCCGGTCCAGATCACCCGCCGGCTTTTGCGGTAGCCGTAGACCTCGGTGAGGACGTCCCCGAAGATGTAGGCCAAGGGGAAGAGGAGCGTCCCCCCGTCAAAGGTGAAGGGCCCCAGGACCACCAGCTTGGTGGAGGCCACGTTGGAGACCAAAAGCACCGTGGCGAAGAGGGCGGTGAGGAGGTCCAGGTACCTCATTCTTCCTCCTGGCGGATGGAGGTGATGAAGGGCAGGTTCCGGTCAAACTGGGCCCGGTCCAGGCCGTAGCCGTAGACGTAGGCGTCCTCTATCTCAAAGCCCAGGTAGTGGATGGGCACCTCCACCTGGCGGCGGGAGGGCTTGGAGAGGAGGGCGGCCACGCGGACCGAGGCGGGCTTGCGGGCCTCGAGGTAGTCCAGGAGGTAGGAAAGCGTCAAGCCCGTATCCACGATGTCCTCCACCACGATCACGTCCCGGCCGTGGATGGGAAGCCTCAGGTCCTTGATGAGCTCCACCTCCCCGCTGGAGCGGTAGGCGTTGCCGTAGGAGCTGATGGAGATGAAGTCCAGGGTGAGGGGAAGGGGGATGGCCCGCACCAGGTCGGCCATGAAGATGAAGGCCCCGTTGAGCACGCAGATGAGGTGCGGGGTCTTCCCCTGGTAGTCCTGGGCGATCTGGGCTCCTAGCTCCGCCACCCGCTTGCGGATGGCCTCGGCGCTGATCTGCACGGGTCCGTTCCCCGGCGCGAACATGCCCCTCATTCTAGCCCCACCTGGCGCAAAAGCGCCTTTTCCTCCTCGGAAGAAAGCCGGCGCCACTTCCCCGGGGGGAGGTTCCCGAGCCGGATGGGCCCCACCTGCACCCTAAGAAGCCGCTTCACCGGGTAGCCCACCGCCTTGAGCATCCGGCGCACCTCCCGCTTCCGCCCTTCCGCCAGGGTGAGGAAAGCCCCTCCAGGGGCGGGGCGGCAGGCCAGGGCCTTGGCGGGGCCATCCTCCAGCATCACCCCCTTTAGGAGCCTCCGGCACACCCCTTCCGGCAGGGTGCCCCCCTCGGTCCAGACCCGGTAGACCTTTTGCACCCCGTGGCGGGGGTGGGTGAGGCGGAAGGTGAGCTCGCCGTCGTTGGTGAAGAGGAGAAGCCCCTCCGAGTCCCGGTCCAGGCGGCCCACGGGGTGGAGGCCGGGGATCTCCGGCAGGAGTTCATACACGGTCTTTTGTGCGTGGGGGTCAGAGCGGGTGGTGGTGTAGCCCTTGGGCTTGTGGAGGGCGAGGATCACCCGCTCGGGCAGGATCACCCGCTTGCCCGCCACCTCCACCACGTCCTTCAGGCCCACCTTCTGCCCCAGGTGGGCCACTTCCCCGTTCACCCGGACGAGGCCCTCTTGGATAAGGGCCTCCGCCTTGCGGCGGCTCGCCACCCCGGCCCGGGCCAAAAACGCCTGCAGCCGCATCATGGGAAGTGGGGTTCCCGCTTTTCCTTTAGGGCCTTAAGACCTTCCTCCAGCTCCTTGCCGCCAAACCCCAAGAACTCCAAGGCCAAGGAGAGCTCAAAGTGGGGGAGGAAGGTGCGAAGCCAGTGGTTGAGGGCCCGCTTGGTGTGGCTTAGGGCTTCTTTGGGCCCCTTGGCCAAGCGCTCCGCCACCTCCAGCGCCTTTTCGTAAACCGCCCCGTCCTCCACCGCCAGGGCCACCAGGCCGAGCCTTTCCGCCTCCTCGCCGGTTAGGGGCTCGTTGAGGAAGAGGTGGTACCTGGCCTTGGCCAGGCCCACCAGAAGGGGCCAGAGGAGCACCGCATGGTCCCCGGCCGCCACCCCCAGGCGGAGGTGGCCGTCCAGGAGCCTCGCCCCCTTGCCTACCACGGCGACGTCCGCCGCCAGGGCCAAGGCGAGCCCCGCCCCCACCGCCACCTTCTCCACCGCCGCCACCACGGGCCTCGGGAAGTTGATGGGGCCTAAGACCAGGTCCCGCGCCTCCTCCAGGACCCGCATCAGGGCCTCGTGGGAGGCGCGCATCTCCTCAATGAGGGCGAAGGAGCCCCCGGCGGAGAAGACCCCGCCTTCTCCCCGCACCAAAACGGCGCGCACCCCGGGAAGGTCCTCGAGGTCCCGCCACACCCGGGCGAGGGCCCGGTGCAGGGGAGGGTCCATGGCGTTGAGCTTCTCCCCCTGGAAGGCGATCTCCAGCACCCCCGGCCTGGGCCAGGCGAAGCAGAGGTTCGGGTAGGCCCGCTCCAGCTCTTTGGGTTCCACTTCCCACCTCCTAGCACATGGTGAGGCCGCCGCTCACGCTCACCACCTGGCCGGTGACGAAGCCCGCCCGGTCCGAGGCCAGGAAGACCACCACCTCCGCCACCTCCTCGGGGCGGGCCAGGCGGCGCAGGGGGGTGGCCCGGACCATGGCCTCAAAGAGGCCCTCGTGGCCCTGCCGCAGGGCGTGGAGCAGGGGGGTGTCCGTGGGGCCGGGGGCCACGGCGTTGACCCGGATGCCGTGGCGGGCCACCTCCCGGGCCAGGGCCTTGGTGAAGGCGATGACCGCTCCCTTGGTGCCCGAGTAGACCGCCTCCCCCGAGCTTCCCACCCGCCCGGCGTCCGAGGCGATGTTCACGATGGCGCCCCGCCCTTGGGCCATCATGGGAGGAAGGGCCTGGCGGCAGGCGTGGAGGACGCCCTTGTAGTTCACGGCGATGAGCTCATCCCAAAGGTCCTCGTCGGTTTCCCAAAAGGGGGCGATGCGGTCAATCCCGGCGGCGTTCACCAGGATGTCCAGCCCCCCCAGGGCCTCGAGGGCGGCCTTGACCCCTTGGGCCACGCTTTCCTTCCGCCGCACGTCCATGAAGAGGCCCACCGCCTCCGCGCCCACTTCCCGGGCCTCCTCCGCCACCCGGGCCGCCCCCTCCCCGTTGAGGTCGGCGATGGCCACCCGGGCCCCTTCCCGGGCCAGGGCGAGGGCCACGGCCCTTCCGATCCCTGAGCCTCCCCCCACCACGAGGGCGGCCTTAGCCTCCACTTCGCCCATGGCCTCCAGTATAGAGACCTTCCCTTCCCGGTGATACAATCCCCTAGGCATGGCCCTCTACGCGGTGGACAAGCCCCTCCACCTCACCTCGCACGACGCGGTGGAGGAGGCGAGAAAGCGCCTCGGCACTCGCCGGGTGGGGCACACCGGTACCCTGGACCCCTTGGCCACCGGGCTTTTGCTCTTGGTCTCTGAGGAGAGCACCAAGCTCGTGCCCTTCCTTTCGGGGGAGGACAAGGAGTACATCGCCTGGGTTTCCTTCGGGGCCACCACGCCCACCCTGGACGCCGAAGGTCCCGTAAGCGAGGAGGCCCCGGTGCGCTTTGACCGGAAGGATTTGGAAAGCGTCCTCCCCTCCTTCCTGGCCCTGAAGGAGCAGGTACCCCCCCTCTACTCCGCCATCAAGGTGGGGGGCAAGCGGGCCTACGAGGCGGCCCGGGAAGGGAAGCCCCTGGAGCTTGGTCCGAGGCCGGTGCGCTATGTGGAGGTGGAGCTCCTGGCCTTTGACCCCGAGCCCATTCCCCACCCCATCGCCCCCTCGGCCAAGGGGTGGCGCCTGGCGGAAAAGGGTGGGCGCAAGGTGGAGCTTCCCAAGCCCCTCGGGGCCCACCCCACCGCGGTCATCCGCCTGGTGGTGGGGCCCGGCACCTACGTGCGGGCCTTCGCCCGGGACTTGGGGGAAAGGCTTAAGACCAAGGCCTTCCTCTCGGGGCTCGTGCGCACCCGCATCGGCAAGGTGGGCCTGGAGCGGGCGGTGAGGCTTTCCGAGCTTTCGCCGGACAAGGCCATCCCCGAGGTGGACGTTTTGCCCTTTCCCGTGGTGGAGCTTTCCCACACCGAGGCCCGGCGGGTCTTGGAAGGGGTACCCCTCCCCATCCCCGCCTTGGGCTACGTGACCCTGGTGGACTCCCGCAGGCGGCTCCTGGCCATCGCGGAGGGCGACGGCTTCAAGCTAAAGATCAAACGGGTGTTCGTAAAGGAGGCGTGAGATGACCATCGGCGTACCCAAGGAGATCAAGACCCTGGAAAACCGCGTGGCCCTGACCCCGGGCGGGGCGGAAAGCCTGGTGAAGCGGGGGCATGTGGTCTTGGTGGAGCGGGGGGCGGGGGTGGGCTCAGGCCTATCCGACGCCGAGTACGAGCGGGCCGGGGCCCACCTGGTGAGCCGCGAGGAGGCTTGGAAGGCGGAGATGGTGGTGAAGGTGAAAGAGCCCCTTCCTGAGGAGTACCCCTTTTTGCGGGAAGGGCTCATCCTCTTCACCTACCTCCACCTGGCGGCGGACCGCACCCTCACCGAGGCCATGCTCCAAAGCGGGGTCACGGGCATCGCCTACGAAACGGTGCAGCTTCCCGACGGCTCCTTGCCCCTCCTGGTCCCCATGAGCGAGGTGGCGGGGCGCATGGCCCCCCAGGTGGGGGCCCAGTTCCTGGAGAAGCCCCACGGGGGACGGGGGGTGCTTTTGGGCGGGGTGCCGGGGGTGGCCCCGGCCAGCGTGGTCATTCTGGGGGGCGGCACCGTGGGCACCAACGCCGCCAAGATCGCCTTGGGCATGGGGGCCCAGGTGACCATCCTGGACGTGAACCACAAGCGCCTGCAGTACCTGGACGACGTCTTCGGGGGGCGGGTGGTGACCCTCACCGCCACCGAGGCCAACATCAAAAAGAGCATCCAGCACGCCGACCTCCTCATCGGGGCGGTCTTGGTGCCGGGGGCCAAGGCGCCCAAACTGGTCACCCGGGACATGCTTCCCTTGATGAAGGAAGGCTCGGTCATCGTGGACGTGGCCGTGGACCAGGGGGGGTGCGTGGAGACCATCCGCCCCACCACCCACGCCGAGCCCACCTACGTGGTGGATGGGGTGGTGCACTACGGGGTGGCCAACATGCCGGGAGCGGTGCCCCGCACCTCCACCTTCGCCCTCACCAACCAGACCTTGCCCTACGTGCTCAAGCTGGCGGAGAAGGGCTTGGCGGCGCTTTTGGAAGACGGGGCCCTCCTCAAAGGGCTAAACACCCACAGGGGCCTCCTCACCCACCCCGGGGTGGCGGAGGCTTTTGACCTACCCTACACGCCTCCCGAGGAGGCCTTAAGGAGGTAGCGTGCAAGGGCGCGTCACGGTCACGGAAACCGCCTTGGCCTCCCTTTTGGCCCTGGCGGCCCACGAGGTGCCGGGGGTGGTGGGCATGGCCCCGGCGGGCTTGAGGGAGCAGGTGGTGCGCATCCTGGGGCGGCAGGAGGCGAGCGAAGGGGTGGTGGTGCGCCCGGACCCGGCGAACCCGGGGAAGTACGCCGCCGACTTCTACGTGGTGGTGGCCTTGGGGGCCCGCATCCCCACGGTGGTGGAGTCCTTGGCGGAACGGGTGGCCTTCACCGCCAAGCGCCTGGCGGGGGTGGAGCTTTCCCAGGTGCGGGTGCACGTGGTGGGGGTGGGGCGTGGCTAGCTGGACGGCCGGGGAGTTGGCCGAGGCCTTCCGCTACGCCACGGACTGGTTCCGGGTGTACGTGGAAGAGCTCAACGCCTTAAACGTCTATCCCGTGCCCGACGGGGACACGGGCACCAACATGCACCTCACCCTGCAGTCGGCCCGGCGGGAGCTGGACCTGGCGGACACCACCAAGATGGCGGAGGTGGCCCGGGCCATCGCCTACGGGAGCCTCTTGGGAGCCCGGGGGAATAGCGGGGTAATCCTTTCCCAGATCCTGAAGGGTTTTACCGAGGCCATCCGCAAGAAGGAGGTCCTGGACCCCCCCACCCTGGTGGAGGCCTTGCGCCTGGGCGCGGAAACGGGCTACAAGGCGGTGATGAAGCCGGTGGAGGGCACCATCCTCACCGTGGCCAAGGCGGCGGGGGAGGGGGCTAGGGGGGAGACCCTCGAGGCGGTTTTGGCCTCCGCCCTAGAGGCGGCCCGGGAGGCCTTGGCCCGCACCCCGGACCTCCTTCCCGTACTCAAGCAGGCGGGGGTGGTGGACGCGGGGGGAGCGGGGTACGTGCGCTTTTTGGAGGGCATACAGGGCTACGCCCTCAAGCTTCCCCTTCCCGAGCCCCCCAAGGTGGAGCGCTACGCCCAGACCGCCTTCGCCACCGAGGAGTTCGGCTACTGCACCGAGTTCCTCATGGAAGGGGTGGAGGTGCCCATAGAGAGGATCCGGGAGGCGGTGGCCCCCTTCGGGGACTCCTTGCTGGTGGTGGGGGCGGAGGGGTACGTGAAGGGGCACATCCACACCGACGACCCCGACGGCCTCTTGGCCGCCGTGGCCCGCTTTGGCCGCATGGTGCGGACCAAGGTGGAGGACATGACCGAGCAGCACACGGAGATCCTGGCCATGGCCGGGGCGGCGGAGGTGCCCCCGCCTCCCACGGGCCTGGTGGCCGTGGCCTTGGGCCACGGGGTGGCCCGGGTCTTCCGCAGCCTGGGGGCCCGGGTGGTGGCGGGGGGGCAGACGCAAAACCCCAGCGTGGAGGACCTCCTTTCCGCCATCAAAAGCGTCCCGAGCCCCAAGGTGGTCCTCTTGCCCAACAGCCCCAACGTCTTCCTGGCGGCGGAGGAGGCGGCCAGGCTGGCCAAGGAGGCGGGCAAGGAGGTGTACGTCCTAAAGACCCGCACCCTAGGCCAGGGCCTGGCGGCGGCGGTGCGCTACCTGCCCGAGGCGGAGCCCGAGGAGCTCCTTCCCGAGATGGAGGAGGCGGCCAAGGGGGCCGCGACCTTGGAGGTCACCTGGGCCAGCCGGGACGCCGAGGTGGACGGGCTTAAGGTCCTGAAGGATAAGCCCATCGGCCTTCTGGACGGGAAGCTCGTCCTGGTGGGGGAGACGCCGGAAGAGGTCTTGGAGGGCCTGGTGCGCCTGGCCAAGGAGGGGAAGGAGGTCCTCACCCTCTTCCTGGGCCCCAACACCCCCAAGGAGAAGGCGGAAGCGGTGGCCGCCCGTTTCCCCGAGCTGGCGGTGGAGATCCTGCCGGGGGGGCCCGACCTTTACGCCTACCTGGGGGTCTTGGAGTAGCTAAAGGAAGTGCTAAGCCTTGCCCCCTTTCCCTAGGGGTATCCTGAAGGGAAAGGGGGGGTTTTATGTGGCGCTTGGGTTTGGCGTTGCTTTTGCTTGGGACCTTGGTGGGGTGCGGCCTGGAGGGCACGCCCCCAGCGGGCGAAGACTTGCCGGTGGGGAGCTACGCCATCGCCGAGCTTCCTGCGGCCCGGGAAGGCGGGGGCCAGCTGCAGCCGGGGGTAAAGGTGTACCGCATCGCCCCCCAGGGGGATGGCGCCATCCAGGTGGCGGCGGTTTCCTCCACCTTGGGGCTTAGCGCCAGGCTCCGCCTTGTCCTCCTAGACGCCCGGGGGGTGGTGCAGGCGGTGAGCGTGGCCCGGAACTGGTTCGCCGCTTCCTCTGCCCTTGCCCCCTTGGCCCTTTCTCCCCAGATCACCTTAGACCCCGGCTACCGCCTGAACTTCAAAGGCGTGGCGGGGGAAAGCTACTACCTCCGGGTGGAAAACTACGCCCTAAGCCCAGACCGGGTTACCCTCTACGCCGATCCCTTCACGCCCAACCCCGCGGGGCAAGGGGAAGCCTTCTCCTCAGGAAGCAAGACCGGAGCCATAGAGTTCGTGGGCGAGTTTGACCGCTATAACGTGGCCAGCGCCACCGGTTACCTGCGCTTGGCCTACGCCGGCCCGTTGGACCTGGTGGCCCTCCTCTATAACGGTCCGGGGGACG
Source organism: Thermus thalpophilus (assembly GCF_022760915.1). NCBI lineage: Bacteria > Thermotogati > Deinococcota > Deinococci > Thermales > Thermaceae > Thermus > Thermus thalpophilus. Next base: position 68,176 of record NZ_JAKTNS010000007.1, read on the forward strand.
CCAGCCCCCGCGCCTTGGATCCCGTGATGAACTGCGCCCCCGTTTCCCCCGCCACGCTTTTGGTGGTGCGGGACCGGGGCCTGGCCCGGGCGGGGTTTGACGAGGTGGGAAGCGGTCGGTACACCCTGGAGCTTTCCAGCGTCCCCTGCCCATAGGGTCTTTGAAGAAGATGAGCCTGGGCTAAAGGCCCTTAAGCAAGTTCTCATCCTACCCCGCTGAACCGGTTCCCTGTTCAGCGGGCTTTTTAAATCATGGGAACCATTGCAGGGATGGTGGGGGCGGGTTCCATGAGGGAAGGCCCTCATGGTTCTCAGCTTCCTCCAGGCTTTGCCCGCATACTTGGGGGCGCTATGCGGGGTTTGACGCTTTTGCTCCTTTTCGCCCTCGCCGTTGCGGGGGGTTTCGCCCAGGAAGCGCAAAAGGTTTTGCGCCTCCAGGCCACGGCCTACACCTCCAGCCTCCGGGAGACCGACGTCACCCCCTTCGTCACCGCCACGGGGATGCGCGCCCGGCTTGGGGTTCTGGCCGTGAGCCGTGACCTCTTAAAGGTGCTGCCCTACGGCACCAAGGTGCGCCTGCGCGACCTGGGGAGCGTGTACGGGCGGGGCAAGGGCCAGTTTGACTACCTCTTCCAAGGCCGCCTCTTCGTGGTGGCGGACGTGATGCACCCCAGGATGCGGGAGAAGGTGGACGTCTGGCTTCCCGACCGGGCCACGGCGGTGCGCTTTGGCCGCCGTTGGGTGGAGCTCGTGGTGGTGGAATACCCCCGGCCCTAGGGACCCTCGTTATCCTGGTCTCGTGCGCTTCGCCCTTTTCCTCGCCTGGGCCCACTTGACGCGAAGACCCCTGCAGACCTCCTTGGCCCTCCTGGGGGTGGGGGTGGGGGTGGCGGTGCTCTTGGCCGCCCTCTCCCTCACCAACGGCTTCGTGAGCGGCCTGGTGCGGGCCACCCTCAAGGCCTACCCCCACCTGGTCCTCTTTAGCTTCACGGAAGACCTCCCGCCCCTTCCCCCCCACCCCGAGGTGGAGAGTGCGGCTCCCTTCGCCGCCACCAAAGCCCTCCTCACCCGGCCGGCGGAAGGGGCCCGGGGGCCGGGGGTGGACTTCGCCACCTTGGTGGGCCTGGGGGAAGGGGGCGAGGCCCTGTACCCCGAGCTCGGCCTGAGGCTTGCGCCGGGAGGGGTCTACCTGGGCGCGGCCCTGATGCAGTCCCTGGGGGCGGTGGTGGGGGACCGGGTATACGCCCTTTCCGCCACCCAGGAGCGGGTGGCGCTTCGGGTCTTGGGCTCCTTCCGCACGGGGAACTACCTCCTGGACTCGGGCTACGCCTTCGTGGACCTGGCTTCCGTGGAAAAGCTCGCGGGCCTCAAGGCCCAGGGCTACCAGGTGCGGCTCAAAGACCCTTGGCGGGCCAAGGAGGTGGGGGTGGCCCTGGCGGGCACTCGCTTCTTCCCCCAAGCCTGGCAGGACACCCAGCGCACCCTCTTGGAGCAGCTTACCCTGCAGAAGCGGGTGCTGGGCATCCTGGTCTTCCTCATCGTGGCGGTGGCCGCCTTGGGGGTGGCTAACCTTTTGGTGCTTAAGGTGGTGGAGAAGACCCCGGAGATCGCCCTCCTCCGGGCCATGGGGGCCTCGAGGCTCACCGTGGGCTTGGTCTTCGCCCTGGAGGGGGTGTTCCTGGGGGTGGGGGGCGTTTTGCTGGGCAACCTTCTCGGCTACCTCCTTTGCCTCTACCTCGCCCTGCGCCCCTTGGACCTGCCGGGGGAGCTTTACTTCCTCACCCACCTGCCGGTGGAGATGCGGTTTTCGGACTTCCTGGCGGTGAGCGGGGCGAGCCTTTGCGCCACCTTCCTTTCCGCCCTCCTGCCCCTTTTCCGCGCCTTGAGGGTCCAGCCCGGGGTGGTCCTAAGGTAGTTGCACGTGCGGGGCTTCTGCCCTAAACTCTTCTGGGCGGGCCGGTGTAGCTCAGCGGTAGAGCAACCGCCTCGTAAGCGGTAGGCCGCCGGTTCAAATCCGGCCACCGGCTCCAAACCTCCCCGCCTGCGGGCGGGGGTCTTTTTTGTGCTTGCCAAAAGGCCCGAGGCCATGTACACTAGGCAAGTTGAGGGCCCTCAGGGCCAGCCCCTGGTCCTGAGGGTGGTGCCCTGTGCGGGCTAAACCGGGAAACTTCCCGGGTGGATCTTGAGAACACGGGGGCAAGTCCAAGAAGAAGGGAGTGGTGGCACTGCCGACGATCAACCAGCTGGTCAGAAAGGGCCGCGAGAAGGTCCAAAAGAAGAGCAAGGTTCCGGCCTTGAAGGGCTCGCCCTTCCGCCGGGGGGTGTGCACGGTGGTGCGCACGGTTACCCCCAAAAAGCCCAACTCCGCCTTGCGGAAGGTGGCCAAGGTGCGCCTCACCTCGGGCTACGAGGTCACCGCCTACATCCCCGGCGAGGGGCACAACCTGCAGGAGCACTCCGTGGTCCTCATCCGGGGTGGCCGTGTGAAGGACCTGCCGGGCGTGCGCTACCACATCGTCCGCGGGGTCTACGACACGCAAGGCGTGAAGGACCGGAAGAAGAGCCGCTCCAAGTACGGGACCAAGAAGCCCAAGGAAACCAAGGGCGCGGCCCCGGCCAAGAAGAAGTAGGTGAGCCATGGCGCGGAGAAGAAGAGCAGAGGTACGCCAACTCCAGCCCGACCTGGTCTACGGGGACGTGGTGGTGTCGGCCTTCATCAACAAGATCATGCGGGACGGGAAGAAGAACCTGGCCGCCCGCATCTTCTACGATGCCTGCCGCATCATCCAGGAGAAGACCGGGCAGGAGCCTTTGAAGGTCTTTAAGCAGGCGGTGGAAAACGTGAAGCCCCGCATGGAGGTGCGTTCCCGCCGCGTGGGCGGGGCCAACTACCAAGTGCCCATGGAGGTTCCTCCCCGCCGGCAGCAGTCCTTGGCCCTGCGCTGGTTGGTGCAGGCGGCCAACCAGCGCCCCGAGCGCGGCGCCGCGGTGCGCATCGCCCACGAGCTCATGGACGCCGCCGAGGGCAAGGGCGGGGCGGTCAAGAAGAAGGAGGACGTGGAGCGCATGGCCGAGGCCAACCGCGCTTACGCCCACTACCGGTGGTAAACCATGGCGGTCAAGGTAGCGTACGACCTAAAGCGGCTCCGCAACATCGGCATCGCCGCGCACATTGACGCCGGCAAGACCACCACCACCGAGCGCATCCTCTACTACACCGGCAAGATCCACAAGATCGGCGAAGTCCACGAGGGCGCGGCCACCATGGACTTCATGGAGCAGGAGCGGGAGCGGGGCATCACCATCACCGCCGCCGTGACCACCTGCTTCTGGAAGGACCACCGCATCAACATCATTGACACCCCGGGCCACGTGGACTTCACCATTGAGGTGGAGCGCTCCATGCGGGTGCTGGACGGGGCCATCGTGGTCTTTGACTCCAGTCAGGGGGTGGAGCCCCAGTCGGAAACCGTCTGGCGCCAGGCGGAGAAGTACAAGGTGCCCCGCATCGCCTTTGCCAACAAGATGGACAAGACGGGGGCCGACCTTTGGCTGGTGATCCGCACCATGCAGGAGCGCCTGGGGGCGCGCCCGGTGGTGATGCAGCTTCCCATCGGCCGGGAGGACACCTTCTCGGGGATCATTGACGTCCTCCGCATGAAGGCCTACACCTACGGCAACGACCTGGGGACGGACATCCGGGAGATTCCCATCCCCGAGGAGTACCTGGACCAGGCCCGGGAGTACCACGAGAAGCTCATAGAGACCGCCGCCGACTTTGACGAGAACATCATGCTCAAGTACCTCGAGGGCGAAGAGCCCAGCGAGGAAGAGCTGGTGGCGGCCATCCGCAAGGGCACCATTGACATCAAGATCACCCCGGTGTTCCTGGGCTCGGCCCTGAAGAACAAGGGGGTGCAGCTCCTCCTGGATGCGGCGGTGGACTACCTGCCTTCTCCCTTGGACATCCCCCCCATCCGGGGCACCACGCCGGAAGGGGATGAGGTGGAGATCCACCCCGACCCCGACGGCCCCTTGGCGGCCTTGGCCTTCAAGATCATGGCCGACCCCTACGTGGGCCGCCTCACCTTCATCCGCGTCTACTCCGGCACCATCACCTCCGGCTCCTACGTCTACAACACCACCAAGGGGCGCAAGGAGCGGGTGGCCCGACTGCTCCGGATGCACGCCAACCACCGGGAAGAGGTGGAGGAGCTCAAGGCCGGGGACCTGGGGGCGGTGGTGGGCCTGAAGGAGACCATCACCGGGGACACCCTGGTGGGCGAGGACGCGCCCCGGGTGGTTCTGGAGTCCATTGAGATCCCCGAGCCGGTCATTGACGTGGCCATTGAGCCCAAGACCAAGGCGGACCAGGACAAGCTCTCCCAGGCCCTGGCCCGCTTGGCGGAAGAGGACCCCACCTTCCGGGTGTCCACCCACCCCGAAACCGGCCAGACCATCATCTCCGGGATGGGCGAGCTTCACCTGGAGATCATCGTGGACCGGCTCAAGCGGGAGTTCAAGGTGGATGCCAACGTGGGCAAGCCCCAGGTGGCCTACCGGGAGACGATCACCCGCCCCGTGGACGTGGAGGGCAAGTTCATCCGCCAGACCGGTGGCCGGGGGCAGTACGGCCACGTGAAGATCAAGGCCGAGCCCCTGCCCCGCGGCTCCGGCTTTGAGTTCGTCAACGCCATCGTGGGCGGCGTGATCCCCAAGGAGTACATCCCCGCCGTCCAGAAGGGGATTGAGGAGGCCATGCAGTCGGGGCCCCTCATCGGCTTCCCCGTGGTGGACGTGAAGGTCACCCTTTACGACGGCTCCTACCACGAGGTGGACTCCTCGGAAATGGCCTTCAAGATCGCCGGCTCTATGGCCATCAAGGAGGCGGTGCAGAAGGGGGACCCGGTGATCCTCGAGCCCATCATGCGGGTGGAGGTCACCACCCCTGAGGAGTACATGGGCGACGTCATCGGTGACCTGAACTCCCGCCGGGGCCAGATCCTGGGCATGGAGCCCAGGGGGAACGCCCAGGTGATCCGGGCCTATGTGCCCTTGGCGGAGATGTTTGGCTACGCCACCGATCTGCGTTCCAAGACCCAGGGTAGGGGCTCCTTCGTCATGTTCTTTGACCACTACCAGGAAGTCCCCAAGCAGGTGCAGGAGAAGCTCATCAAGGGGCAGTAAGGATGCCTTTCGGGTAGGCCTTAGGGCCTACCCCGCATGGAGAAAGGAGAGCGAAGATGGCCAAGGGCGAGTTTATCCGTACGAAGCCTCACGTGAACGTGGGGACGATTGGGCACGTGGACCACGGGAAGACGA
>NZ_JAKTNS010000080.1:0-1531 GCF_022760915.1 Thermus thalpophilus
GGTCGTACACCTGTAGGTTGGGTGTGGTTTCCATCCCAAAATCCTAAGGCCAAGGGAGAGGGGTGCGGAATGTCGGTAGAGGGGAAGGCCCAGGCCCTTATGGGGGGCGGGGGTGGCCTTGAGCTGGGCCCGCTTCAGGGCCTTCCGCTGCTCCCACATGGCGGCAAGCCCCTCCCCCTCCACCCTGCGGCTTGGGGCCTCCTGGGTGGCGTAGGGGAAGGAAAGCCCTTCCCTGAAGGCCAGGTGGGCGGCGGCGTAGCCGGCGAGGAGCATGGCCTCCCGCACCCAGATGCGGCTCTCGTGGGGCGGGAGGGGAAGGATCCGGATCTCGTCCCCCTCCACCCGCACCTTCACCTCGGGGAGGGAGATCTCCAGGGCGCCCTGGGCGAGGCGCCGCCCGCGGAAGGCCTCCGCCACCTCCCGCAAAGGAGCGAGCTCCGGGCGGCCCACCGCCTCGGCGTAGGTGAGCCGCTCCACCCGCACCCAGCTCGGGAAAATCCGCTCCTCCAAAAGCTCCCCCTCCTCGGAGACCCAAAGTTCAAAGGTGAGGGCGGGAGAGACGGGTTGCAGGCCGAGGCCCAGAAGGGCCGTGGCCTCGAGGGGAAGCATGGGCACGGTGCCCTCGGGCAGGTAAAGGTTCGCCCCCCGGCGCAGGGCCTCCTGGTCCAAGGGGCTTCCCGGGGCCACCAGGGCGGCCACGTCCGCCACGTGGACCAAAAGGTGGAAGCCCCCTTCCACCCGCTCAGCGTAAACGGCGTCGTCGGGGTCCTGGCTCCCCTCGTCGTCTATGGCGTAGGCGGGGAGGTGGGTGAGGTCCTCCCGCGCCTCCTCCGGCAAAGGCGGAAGGGAAAGGCGGGGGGCCTCCAGGGGAAGGCCAAGGCGCCTCGGGTGGGGGTTTTCCCTCCGCCAAAGGCCAAGCCGCAGGAGGAGGCCGTGGGCCGCCTCGGGGGTTTCGGGAAGGCCAAGGGCCTTAAGCACCGGGCTTTCCCGCCGCTCCCCCCAGGCCACCGCCTCCACCTCGGCGAGGAGGGGGCGGTCCTCCGGGGCGGGGCTTCCCGCCCTGATCCTCGCCACGCCCTCCTGGAAGACCCTTTCCTGCGCCTCCTTCTCCCGCTGGGCCCGGAGCCAAGCGGCGAGCTCCTCCGCCGTGCGGGCCCTCACCCTTTCCCCTTCCAGGACGAAGCGCTCTCCCCGCTGCGCCAGGAGGTAGGCCCCGTAGGCCGCCTCCGGGGTGTAGGCCCCGTAGACGAGCTCGGCGAGCTTCTTCAGGCTCACCACCTCCCCCTGGAGGAGCTCCCAGGCCGCCTCCTCCTCCCCTTCCGGCACCCGTAGCACCAGGCTCGCCGGGCCCGGGTGGAGGAGGAGGACGTCCTTGGGGCGCACCTTGAGCCTCTCCCCCGTGGCCAGGGTGAGCTCTAGGCGGTCCCCCTTTGCCTCGGCCAAAGCGGGCTTGCCTTTGTAAACGACGAGGGCTTGCTGGGCTTGCCTTGCAAAGGTCAGGAGGACGGGTGTATATCTCTCTCCTGATGGG
>NZ_JAKTNS010000081.1:0-1457 GCF_022760915.1 Thermus thalpophilus
GGTCGTACACCTGTAGGTTGGGTGTGGTTTCCATCCCAAAATCCTAAGGCCAAGGGAGAGGGGTGCGGAATGTCGGTTCGGGATTTCCCGGAACAGGTTCCACCCGGTAGGCCTTGGCCTGGTACCGCTCCAAGGTAGTCAGGCGGTCCGTCCAAACCACGGTCCAGGTGGCGGTGGAGGACTCCCCCGCCACCGCCGCAGCAGCCTCCTCGGGCTCAATGCCCGGCTGAGGGGTGATGCGAAAAAGGGCGATGGTGTCCGTGTCTTTGGGCTCGTAGTCGGGCTGCCAGTAGCCCATCTCCTTGTACTCCACTACCCCACCCTTCTTGTAAATGGCCTTTCTCTCCTGCATGCGCCCTCCTCAATACGCCACGGGGCTGATGCCCCGAAGCTTTTCCAGTCGGTGCCAGGCCTCCACCTTGCGCAGGGTCCCGGTGGCCCCCCGGATCACCAGGCTTTCCGTCCAGGCTCGGCGTTCCCCATAGCGCACCCCGCGCAAGAAGGGTCCATCCGTGATGCCCGTGGCGGCGAAGTGGGTGTCCTCGGCGGCGCAGAGCGCCTCGAGGCCGTACACCTTCTCCAGGTCGTAACCTGCGTGGATCAGGTTCCAGCGCTCCTCCTCGCTTTGCGGGTCTAAGCGCATCTGCATCCCCCCGCCCAAAGCCCTCACCGCCACGGCGGCGATGACCCCTTCGGGGGTACCCCCGGTCCCCATGAGGACGTCCACCCCGGTATCGGGGAGAACGGCCGCCAAGGCCCCGGCCACGTCCCCATCGGTCTGCAGGCTAATGCGGGCCCCGGCGGTACGGATCTCTTCCACCAATCGGGCATGCCGCGGCTTGTCCAAAACGAAGACGGTGAGTTCTCGCACCTCCTTTCGCAAGGCTCGGGCGATTTCCTTCAGGTTTTCCGCCACGGAAGCCCTGAGGTCTATCGCTTCCCGGGCTTCTGGCCCCACCACCAGCTTGGCGGCGTAAAACCCGGGACCGGGATTGAAGAGGCTTCCCTCCGGCGCAGCGGCGATCACGCTGATGGCGCCGTAACGGCCCAGGGCCAAAAGCCGCGTCCCCTCCACCGGGTCCACGGCCAGGTCCCACAAGGTGTCGTTTCCCCGCCCCAGAATTTCCCCGTTGTAGAGCATGGGAGCCTGATCCTTCTCCCCCTCGCCGATCACCACCCGCCCCCGGAAGTCCAGGCTGTTCAGGAGAAGACGCATGGCCTCCACCGCCGCCCGGTCCCCCCCCTCTTTATCGCCCCGGCCCACAAAGCGGGCAGCGGCCAAAGCGGCGGCTTCTGTGGCCCGCATGAGGTCCAGGCCCAGGTTGCGCGTGGGCATAGCCATGCGCTTACGTTAAGGAGAGGGTTTTATTATTGCAATCATATGTTTTCCGCTCTAATATAACCCACATTCCGCACCCCCTTCACTCCAGCAGGTAATATCGCCCGGCCCCCAGGAG
>NZ_JAKTNS010000082.1:0-1424 GCF_022760915.1 Thermus thalpophilus
CCGGGATCCCGAGGGGGAGGGGTACATCGCCAGCGCCGAGGTGGGCCCGGAAACCATCCTCGCGCGGGGCCAGACGAAGCGGGAGGCCTACCGGGAGGCCCGGAGGGCGTGGGTGAAGCGGCTTCTGGGAGGGTAGGCAACCCTACTTCCTTCCCCTCGGACTGCCAGACCCGTGCGGAGGTGCGGTTTCCCCTGGAGTCCGGGGAAAGCCCGTTTTGCTAAAATGCCTCTAGCCCCGCCTATCTGGAGAGCCTCGAGCTAGGGGCTATTGGAGGAGGTTCGCCTATGAACCGGAGCAAGTGGGCACTTTGGGGTTTGGGGTTGATCCTGGTTTTGGGCCTCGTGGGATGCGGTGGTCAGGGGGGCGGGGACACCCGCACCGTCAACGCCTCCCTGGGGACCTGGAACTACGGGGGGCAGAACCCGGGCCTGGCCGTCATCCTTTGGGCGGACCTGCAGTCTCCCACCAGCCCCGACGGGTTTAAGGTGACCGTGACCGGCCCCAGCAGCGCCTCCCCCGTCACCTATGGTCCTTTCCGGTATTCGTTTACGGGACCTGTATTTTGGTGGTGGCTCAGGTCGGGGGTAGTACCCGCCTCCGGTGACCACACCATCACCGGGACCCTGAACGCCAGCCAGAGCCTGAACCGCACCTTTAAGTTGGACGCCAACTCCACCTTGCCCCAGCCTCAGAACGTCACGGTCCAGGCCACCCAGAACAGCGCCACCTTTTCCTGGTCCTCCGTCTCCGGGGCCAAGTCCTATTTTGTGGAGCTCTGGCAGCTGGACAACCAAGGAAACCCGACCTCCCAATTGTTAACCTGGTACACCACGGCCACCCAGGTCCAGTTCACCCAGAACGCCGGTCTCCAGCTTCCCCCCGGGAACTACCGGGCCCGGGTCTTCGCCGCGTCGGTGGACCTGACCCAGCTTCGCCGCCCGGGCCAGGCCGCCCAGCTGGACCCCCAGATCAACTTCTCTGCGGCGTGGAGCCAGCAAGCCGTCCAGGTGCAGTCGGTTGGCACCTTGAGGGTCGTGCCCGCGCCTGACACCGCGCCCGTCCTTCCTCCCGAGCCGGACGCGGAAGGGGGGTTGTCCCAGTAGGGCGAAGGGGCCGGCTCTCCGATGGACCACCCTGGGAGGCCAGGGTGGCTTTCCTTTCGCGCCCACCTCCTTGCCCGGGCCCGGGAGTCCATTGAGGCTTACGGCCGCGAAGGCCGAGGGGAGGAGGCGGGGAAGACCCCCCTGGTCTACGCCCTACGCCCCCTTCCAGGGAGAGGAGCTCCGCCTGGTCGTCGTTCCGGAGGGCCCCATCCTGCCCGACCGGACGGCCTAGGCCCCCGTCTTCTCCCAGGTGGGGAGGGCCTCCAGGAGGAGGCGGGAGAGGGCCCTGGGGTCCGAGAGGCGCCGGCTGGCGTCCAGGA
>NZ_JAKTNS010000083.1:0-1321 GCF_022760915.1 Thermus thalpophilus
GGTCCACGGGGCACCTCCTCGTGCTAAGGTGTGCCCCCCTATTAAACACGGACCCTTACACATAAATCCTTACACGACCCATTGAGTTCCCCCCTTACTCCCTGGAAGAGCTCTTCCAAATTGGCAAGCTTATGCTGGAAACGCAGGGGTACCGGTTCGCGCCCGAGGCGGAGAAGGCTTTCTGGGAGTATTTGGAACGCCGTATGCGCCTGCCCAACTTCGCCTACGCCCGCAGCGTGCGCAATGCCCTGGACCGCTTCAAGCTGCGCCAGGCCTACCGGCTGTACCAGAAGGCGGGGCCCGTGACCCCGGAGGAACTCATGACCATCGCCGCCGACGACATCTACCAGAGCTTGGTGTTCCGGGATAAGGAGGGAGAGGATGCCCCATAGACCCTTCATGTTGGGCATTGCCGGTGACTCGGGGGCGGGGAAGACCACCATCAGCGGCGGGATCGCCCGGCTTCTCGGCGTGGACCGTACCACCAGCATCTGCGTGGACGACTACCACAAGTACGACCGGAAGCAGCGGAAGGAGCTGGGCATCACTCCTTTGAACCCCGAGTGCAACTACATGGATATCATGGAGCAACATGTCCGCCTGTTGGCCGAGGGAGAGCCCATTCTAAAGCCGGTTTACAACCACTCCACGGGTACCTTTGACCCGCCCGTGTACGTTCCTGCCCCCCGGGCGGTAGAGGAGGACGGGCGGCTGGTGCCGAGGGTGGTGGTCCTGGAAGGGCTTCTCACCCTTTTTTCCCCGGCTTTGCGGGGGCGCTACCACCTCACCGTTTACCTGGACCCGGAGGAGGAGCTGAGGCGGGAGTGGAAGGTGAAGCGGGACGTGGCCAAAAGGGGCTACACCCCTGAGGAGGTGCTGGCGGACATTGAGCGGCGCATGCCCGACTCCCGGGCCTTCATCTGGCCCCAGAAGGAACACGCCGATATCATTGTGCGCTTTTACCGCCCCCCGGGCTATGATCCGGAAAATCCCAGTACCCTTAACGTCCGCATCGCCCTTAAGCACACCCTACCCCGGCTGGACCTCACCGAGGTCCTCCACTCCGCCTACGAGGACGAGGCCCTGATCCGCTTGGAAACCCGGAAGGAGGCCGACATCTTGGACATCACCGGGAACGTGACCCCCGAGCGGGCGCAGGCCTTTGAACGAATCATCTGGGAACACCTGGGACCCCACGCCGTGCACTTTGACCCGAGCTTGGTGGGTACCTTCTGGGACCGCGCGGGGCAGAGCTACCCCCTGGCGTGGGCTTGCCTTGCAAAGGTCAGGAGGACGGGTGTATATCTCTCTCCTGATGGGC
>NZ_JAKTNS010000084.1:0-1314 GCF_022760915.1 Thermus thalpophilus
CAGGACTTTACCCACATCTCCGTTTCGTGGTAAATCTCCCCTTGCGGGCGCAGCCCGTATCTGGTACCGGGGGTGATCCATGGACATGCTCAAGGTGGCCGAGGCCAGGCTCCAGGAGTTCACGGGCCGTTTTGCGAGCGTTTTCCCCCGATAAGCGCCTCCACCGACGGTTTGAAGAGGTGGTGCGGGGCGCCTTGGCCGCAGGCTCAGCCCGGGTGAGCGAGATGGTGGCCTCGCTCCCTTCTCCCCTCCAGAACCGCTTCCACCAGGCCAAAGCCCTTTACCGCTTCCTGTCCAACCCACGGGTGGAGGCAGAAGCCCTCCTTGACCGGGTCTATCAGGAGAGCGCGACTGCCCTGGAGGGTGAGGAGGTTCTGGTCCTCCTGGACCTGAGCCCGGTGGCCAAGCCCTATGCCCGGGCCCTGGAGGGGATAGCCCGGGTGGGGAAGGATAGGCGGCCCGGGTACGAGCTCCTCACCGCCCTGGGGTTGGACCCCGCGGGGCGGCTGGCCCTGGGGTACGCCCACCTGGTGGCCTACGGGGAGAGGGGGTTTGCCAGCCTGCCCAAGGAGGTGGAGGGAGCCATTGAGGCGGCCCGGGAGCGATTGGGGGGCGTGGGCAGGAGGCTGGTGTATGTGGCGGACCGGGGGTTTGACGACCGGAAGGTGTTTGGGCAGGTGCTGGCCCTGGGGGAGGAGTTCGTGGTGCGGGTCTACCGGGACCGGAAGCTTGGGGAGGGGGGTTCTCTGGCGAAGGTGGCTTCTTCCCTGGCCCTTCCCTGTGGGGAGGAGGTGGAGCTGAGGGTAGGGGGCAGGTACCAGCGGGTGCGGCTCCACTTCGGATGGAGGGAGGTGGAGGTGGAGGGGAGGCGGCTCCACCTGGTGGTCTGCCGGGTGCCAGCCCTGGGGCGGCGTGGGGAGTGGTGGCTACTGACCAGCTTGCCGGTGAGGGGGAGGGAGGAGGCGGCGCAGGTGGTGGAGGCGTACCGCAGGCGGTGGGAGGTGGAGCGGTTCTTCCGGCTTTTGAAGACGGGGCTGGGGCTTGAGACCTTCCAGGTGCGGGGGCTTGCCCGGATCCGGAAGGTGGTGGCGGTTTTGCTGGGGCTGGCGGTGTTCCTTTGGGAAGTTGAGCGGTTGGGGGATCCGTTCAAGGGGTTTCTTTTGCAGCTCGGGGGCAAGCTGGGGCTGCCCAGCGAGAGGGATGGTCCGTACCTGCTCCTGAGGGGCCTGGTTCGCCTGCTCAACTATGAAGTCACCCAAGAACTCTTGAAGCAGGCTAAGGGAGGGCGAGGAAGGAGTTTTGGGTAAAGCCCTG
>NZ_JAKTNS010000085.1:0-1274 GCF_022760915.1 Thermus thalpophilus
GAGAAGATGCTTCAGGAGCGGTATGCCCCCCGTACACAGACTCTTACACATAACTCTTGACACGACCGCTACTGTCGGAGCGGGTCCCCGAAAACTGGCAGGTGACGCAATTGTTTGGCTTTGGGTGACTTCCCGGTGAGGGTATTGGCCGAGGGCCTATCTTCCTTTGAAGCCCTACTGCGGCCAGAACTCAGTTCGCCACAGGCTCCAGATGGCTTTTTCTTCCACTTCCTCTGGCATTGTGTAGCCAAAAGCTTTGAGAGCTAGCTTGATCTGCCCAACATGATAGCCCTCGTGCCAGAGCATGTGCTGAAGAAAGAGGATAGGGTGGTCATAGCGCGCGTTTGGTCCCTCCATGGCCCGGTCAGTCTGGAGCCTATCCAATACTGCGTCGCACACCGCACGGCAACTCTGGTTTAAGGCCTGCACGATGCGTGTGGGCTCGCCTTCCAGAAGCAACTGCTCGCCGTCATTGCGCGAAAGCTGGGTCAGCCCCGTAGCGAATTCTGGTGCGACCTGGTCCAACCAGAATAGCCGGGTTTGATGAATGTGGGAAAACTGCTCCGCGACCGAGGGGCTTCCTGGTAGGGCTCTAGCCTCCATCCCTCCTTCTGGTATTGCCTGTAGCAAGTTGATCAGAATGGCGTTGTTACGCTTATAGGAATCCAGCAGGGCCTGCACAATCGCATCGTCCATATTGGTCTCCTGTTCACTAAAGAGCTCGTGCAAGGAATTGTGTAGGGGTTGGTGTACGAGATGAGGAAGGAGGTAGCCCCGTGGGCCAGTATACCCCGAAGACCATCTCCTACGAAGTAGTTGTAGCTGGTCAAGAAACACCGGACTTCCCCCGCAAACCGTGCCTGCGGTATCCATTTTCAGGAAAAGAGGGGGTGTGGGAAGCTATGTTACGGGCGGTCACGGTGTAGCCGCAACTTTTAGCCCTTAGCTTGCCCCCCTGCTTCTTCGGAGCGCGGACTCCCCCTCCGCCCGGTTCTGGCGGCTAGATACCGCACAAGCCTCGCCAAGTGTAGAATCCCAGACGACTGACCTTCCCCCTAAGTTCTGACGAGGCCAGGAGGTGCAAACAGTTGAGCAATAACCGCTTTCAGGCTACAATAGCCCCCAGATGCCCCCGCTTCTCCTTACAGCCCATCCGATCAGGGAGCGCCACGGCGTTCACCGCGACACCCCGCGCGGTCGTGTAAGGATTTATGTGTAAGGGTCCGTGTTTAATAGGGGGGCACACCTTAGCACGAGGAGGTGCCCCGTGGACC
>NZ_JAKTNS010000086.1:0-1222 GCF_022760915.1 Thermus thalpophilus
AGATCGTCTAGAGCTCATCCCTCAAGAATACCACCCTTTTACGACAGCCTCTTAGTCTAGTGGTCGCATATCCCTTGCGGGCCATGAGGGCGACCTTGTCTTCCGGCATGACGGCTAGGTCCTGTAAGGAAAAAGACGCAAACGTATTGATGGCCCACCATGGTCAGAGCAAACCCCTCCGCCAGGTGGTGGAGGGTGGCGAAGGTGAGGTCCTTGGCGATCACTCCCCGAAATCCCTCGGTGCCGAAGCGAAGGGGCGTGGGCTTCACTAGGGGAAAGCTTAGCACACGTCGCCAAGTTCTAAGGTGCAAATGACCAAGGCTTCAGGGAATAACCTGGGAAACTAAAGGGTATGGGAAGGATTTTGCTCGCCGTTGTGGCGCTCCTCCTCCCAGCTCACGCCCAAGAATGGCGGCTCACCCGAAGCCAAAGCCTCACCCAGGAAGGGACCAGGGCCTGGCGTTACACCCTAAGCCCAGCGGACAGAGCGGGAAGGGAGCTTTGGCAGAAGCTCGTCCTCCAGTACCAGGACCACCTGCGGGCCGGGTACCGGGTGGACCTGGGGAGCTGGCGCCTTTACTTCCTCGGGGGAAGGCTCCGGCTGGAACCCCACTGCCCCCAGGTGAACCCCGCCTGCTTCACCTTCGGGGCGCTACCCGTGGAGAAGGGAGTGCAGGACCGCTTCCTATTGGGGCTAAGCCAGCTCTTGGACCAGGCCCTGGCCCAGGCCCGGAACACGGGAGGCAACCTCACCCTCTCCGGGCTCTTCCGTGTGGAGCTCAAACCAGGCCAGGCCCCGCCCTACCTGGCGAGGCCCTCGGGCTGGGCGCCCTAGCTTGGTATCCTCTTAGCCATGGGTCGTTTGGTTCTCCTTCTAGCCCTTTTGGGAAGCTTGGCCTTGGCAGGCCCCTGCGCTAACCGGCCCTACACCCTAGAGACCGAAGAGGGACTTTTGGGCGGGGAGGAGCTTAGCTACGACGGGGAGGAGCTCGTCTTTGAAAGGCGGGCCTGTTTGGAACGGGAGGGGCTATTCCTCGAGGCCCCCCTCATCCGCTACCGGGAGGAGGAAAAGGCCTTCTTTGCCGAAAACCTCACCGGGGAAGCGGAAGGGTGGCGGCTAGAGGCCAAGCGCCTGGGGGGCAAAACCCTAAAAGGGGTCGTGTCAAGAGTTATGTGTAAGAGTCTGTGTACGGGGGGCATACCGCTCCTGAAGCATCTTCTC
>NZ_JAKTNS010000087.1:0-1197 GCF_022760915.1 Thermus thalpophilus
AAGCGGCTGGCTAGGGCCGCGTAGCTGGCCGTGGAGGACTTTTACGACAGCCTCTTAGCCTGGACGCCTCGGAAGCTAGCGTTCTTGCCCTTGCCCTTGGGCATCCTTCCGCCTCCTGGCGCGAGAGGCCGCGCCTCGCTTTCCGTATACCCGCGCGGCGAAGCGGGAAACGATGGCCACCAGGTCCTGGGCGAGTTCCTCCTGAACCTCCCCGCCCTCCTCCCCGTTTAAGACCACCACCTCCACCCCAAAAGCCTCTAGGAAGCGGCGGATGTACCCCACCCCAAACCGGGCCAGGCGGTCCTCGTACTCCACCACCACCCGCTCCAGCTCCCCCTTCTTGGCCCGGTTTAGAATCTGGCTGAGCCCCCGCCGCTCCTCGTTCACGCCGCTTGCGATCTCGGCGATCACCTGGTAGTCCCAGCCCCGCTCCTTGGCGAAGGCCTCCAGCCGGGCGATCTGGTCCTTGAGAAACCCTTCCTGCTTCCTCGTGCTTACCCGAGCGTAGAGCACGGTGGAGGGTTTGGGCTTCTCCTGGGGGATCTCCAGCCCGAGGGAGAGGAGCCGTTCAATCTCCTCCCGGCGGTAGCGCCTGCGACCCCCGGGGGTGCGGATGGGGTGCAGAATGCCCTGCCTTTCCCAGGCGTACAGGGTGTTGCGGTGAATGCCGTAGCGCTCCCTGACCTGATGGGCTGTAAGGAGAAGCGGAGACATCTGAGGGCTATTGTAGCCTAAAAGCTTTTATTGCTCAACTGTTTGCACCTCCCAAACCCGGTTAAGGCGGGTGTCCAGGTGGTGGCCCCTGCTCTCGGCGACCAGCTCTACCCTAGCCTTCAACTTCTCCGCCTCGAGTACCAACCGCTCGGCCACCAGGGCCAGGGAAAGCTCATAAGGGTCTAGGGCAGCATCGCCGTAAGCTTCCCTGTGCCGAAGCTTATCTATCACCACGGCAACCACCGTGTACTTCCACCGCGCCATGGCAGCGTTAAGCGCTTGATACCACCTCTGGCGTGTAGCCGGGTCCTTTAGACCCTCAAAGCCCTTCCGGTTGCGCGTCATATCCGCGGTATGGAGAACTATGGTCTCGCTACCAAAAAAACGCAGCTTCAGCTCATGCATTTCTGGGACGATAACTTCCCGGTCTCAGTACACGTCAAAACGTGGGACCACCCCTTTAGGATGGACCTGCGCCCACGT
>NZ_JAKTNS010000088.1:0-1179 GCF_022760915.1 Thermus thalpophilus
CTCAGTACACGTCAAAACGTGGGACCACCCCTTTAGGATGGACCTGCGCCCACGTGGATGGGCAGGTACCCATAGGAGGTGGTCCCCATGGAACAGCTTACCCCACTCATCAACGCCTTGAAGCGATACTGGAAGGCCGACCTCAGGCGCCTCACCTTCCTGGCCGCCCTGGTGATGGCTCTGGTCACCGCCCGCACCACAAGCGGCCCCAGACTCGCTCTTTCCCTCGGCTCCATAGCCAGCCCTGACCCCCGCTCCGCCTACCGAAGGTTCCAGCGGTTCTTGGCCTGGCCGGGGCTGGACGGGGAGGGCTATGCCCGCTTCATCTTCGCCCTCCTCCGACCCCAAGGGCTCCTCCTGGTCATGGACCGGACCGAGTGGGAGCTGGGGAAGAGCAAGGTCAACCTCCTGATGCTGGCCTTCCTGTACCAAGGCCTGGCCGTCCCCCTGTTCTGGAGCTTCCTTCCCCACGACGGCAACTCCTCCACCCCCGAACGCATCGCCCTGATGGAGAGGGCCTTGGCTTTCCTGAGGGCCCACTTCCCCCACCTCCGGGTGGAGGGGTTCCTGGCGGATCGGGAGTTCATAGGGGAGGCGTGGTTCCGGTACCTGGAGGAGAAGGGCATCCCCCGGTGCATCCGAATCAAGGCCAACACCCGGATGTGGCGGTTGGGCTCGGGCCCTCGGGCCTGGGAGCTCTTTGCCTCCCTGAAGGTGGGAGAGAGCCGGGTGCCCAGGCGGCGGTACTGGGTCTACGGGCGGCGCATGTGGGTGGTGGGGTTGCGCCTTGGGGTCCGGGAGTGGCTGATTGTGGCTACGGACCTGGACCCTCACCGGGTGCTGGAGGTGTACGGGCTCAGGTGGGGGATAGAGCGGCTCTTTGGGGCCCTGAAGGGGCGGGGATTTGACCTGGAGGCCACGCACGTGACGCGGGGGGAGAGGCTTTCGCGGCTTTTGGTCCCCTTGAGCCTGGCCTTCGTGTGGGCGTTTCGGACGGGGCTTGTGCTGCACCGGGTGCGTCCGGTGAGGCCCAAGAAGCACGGGAGGCTGGGACAGAGCCTCTTCCGGGCGGGGCTGGACCTGCTCACCCTTTGGGCGCTTGCCCTCTGGGGTGCAGGGGGAGGAAGGCGCGGAAGTCCCTTGGGGTTATGCCCTATGGAGGTTTTGACGTGTACATAG
>NZ_JAKTNS010000089.1:0-1117 GCF_022760915.1 Thermus thalpophilus
CGTGGGCGCAGGTCCATCCTAAAGGGGTGGTCCCACGTTTTGACGTGTACTGAGGACAAAGGGAACAAAAAGGGGGGGTTGTGAAGTTATGTCTACCCTCAACCCCCTCCACCAGATTATCACCGCCTGGGTCCACAACGCCTTCCCCTCCCTGAGAAAGACCTTCCGCGCCAACCTGGCCCAAAGCCGCCTCAACCGCCTCTGGCGCTTCCTCCACCACCCCGCCCTGCAAAACCCCTGGACCCTCACAGCCCATCTCCTCCCCCTCCTCGCCCCTCGGGTGGCCCAAAAGGGCCTCCTCCCCCTCCTCGTGGACTGGACCCACGGGGAGGACGGCGAGCACAAGGTCCTGGTGGCCGCCCTCCCCCTGCGAGGGAGGGCTCTGCCCCTGGCCTTCGCCCTCCACCCCCTCTCCCCCTTCCCCAGCCAGAACCGGGTGGAGGAGGCCTTCCTCCACCGCTTGGGCCGGGAGGTCCAGGCCCTGGGCTACACCCCCCTCTTCCTCCTGGACCGGGGCTTTGACCGGGCCTCCTTGATGCGGCGGCTCCAGGAATGGGGCATGGGTTTCCTCATCCGGCTGCGGCGCAACCGGGGGGTGGAGACGGAAACGGGGGAGCGCTTCCTCCTGGGGGAGCGCTACCCGGAGGTGCCCGAGCCCCAGGGTTTGCGGGCCCGCCTGGTGGGGTCTAGGGGGAGGGGGGTAGAGGTGGGGCTTTGGCTTTTCCAGGGGAGGCGGGAGCCCTGGTACCTGGCCTTCCGGGACCTGAAGGGCGGGGGTTTGGGTCTGGACCGGCACCGGATGAGGACGGGGGTGAGCCTTGGGGGTTGGCTTTGGCTTGTCTTCTTGGCCATGGTGGTGTGGGTCCTCCTGGGGGCGGTTCTTGGGGGTGCGGAGTGGTGGCCCCAGGTGGTGGCCTATCCGGAGCGGCAGAGCCTCTTCCGCCTAGGGTGGATGGCTTTGGCCCAGGGCCCCCCGCGTCTGCGGGATGAGGTGGCGCGGGCGTTGCGGGAGCTGCTTCAAGGCCTACTGCAGAGAGGGGGAAACTGATGAGAGGTCAGGGATGAACCCGGACAGACACATGTGAGACTGGACGAGTAAAAATGTGGGGACCACTCC